>CBFGZJ010000023.1:0-13187 GCA_965653215.1 uncultured Sphingomonas sp.
CATCGCGCTCTACGGCGGCAACCCGACGCCGGGCGATCCCAATCCGATGAAGCCGGTTATCGAGCTCAAGGCGCGCATCGCGCAATTGCGTGTAGAGCCTGTCCGCCTCCCACTTCGCCGCAATCCCCGGCTCCTTCTGCGGCAGGCCGGCCTTCATCGGGAAGTCGGTCTTGGGCAGGAAGACGGTGTCTCGCCAATCCCGGGTGGTTGACGGAGTTTTCGGATCGGGCGCGTCGCTCATTTGGGCGCGGCTCTAGCGGGGGAGCGGGCGGATGGGAACCTTCGAGATTGAGTGCGCTAGGCTCGCGAGAAGTCCTTCAGGGCTTCGCGCGCGTGCGCCGAGTCCACGTCCATCTGACGGATCAGCGCCTCCATGTCGTCAAACTTCGCTTCCGCGCGCAGGTACGACACGAGGCCGACTTCGATGACCTGTCCGTAGAGATCGCCCTCGAAATCGAAGATGTAGGTTTCAAGCAGCTCGACCGGCGGATCGAAGCTCGGCCGGACGCCGAGGTTGGCGACTCCGTCCGTTTCCCAGCCGTCGGGCAGGCGAACGCGCACGGCGTAAATGCCGTAAGCGGGGCGCTGATAGTCCGAGAGGCGCAGATTCGCGGTCGGATAGCCGAGATGCCGTCCGCGCTTGTCGCCATGCTCGACGACACCTTCGATCGCGAACGGCCGCGTCAGCAGACGGGTTGCCGAGGGGATATTCCCTGCCGCCAGGTCGGCACGGATGCGGCTTGAGGAGACCGGCGCGGCTCCGTGATGAACGGGAGCGATGGCTTCCGCGCCAAAACCAAGCTGCTCGCCGAGTTGAGCCAGAACGCCGGGACTTCCGCTGCGGCCGCGCCCGAAGGTGAAGTCATGGCCGCTAATGACCGCCGCTGGCTCCGCCCGGCCAAACAACACGCTTGCGACGAATTCCTGCGGCGTCATGTCAGCCAGCATCGCATCGAACGGAATGACGAGCATCGCGTCAGCGCCGGCGGCGGCGAACATCCGCTCCCGCTGATCAAGGCTCGAGAGACGGAATGGAGGCGCATCGGCGTTGAAAAAACGGGCTGGATGCGGATCGAAGGTGGCGACGAGGGCAGGCCGGCGCTCATGATGGGCGCGCGCGACGGCCCTGCCGACCACCCCCTGGTGACCGAGGTGAAAGCCATCGAAGTTCCCAAGCGCGATGATCCCTCCGCGTAGCCGTTCGGGCACCGGTTCTGACAGGTTGAGCCGCTCCATGGCCGGTGCCTTATCGGCTCGGTTGGCGGGCCGCAATCAGCACTGCTTGACTCACGCTGTGGGCAATCCTATTTGCGCGCCTTCCCGATCCTTCGGCCGCCGGCGGCGCACTCTTGGTGCGTGCGTCGGTTTTGCGCTTGGGACCGGGTTGATGCGACGAGATGGGGCGGCAAGGGTGCCCTCCGCCCTGTGGAGCTGGGAGAAGTCATTCATGGCACGTATTGCGGGCGTAAATATCCCGACCAACAAGCGCGTGGAAATCGCGCTGACCTACATCCACGGCATTGGGCGGACCAAGGCCAAGGAAATCACGAGCAAGCTCAACATCGCTTCAGAGCGCCGGGTCCAGGACCTCAGCGATCAGGAAGTGCTTCAGATCCGTGAGACGATCGACGCCAGTCACACTGTGGAGGGTGATCTTCGCCGTGAGACGGCGATGAACATCAAGCGGTTGATGGATCTGGCCTGCTATCGTGGGCTTCGTCACCGCAAGGGCCTTCCGGTCCGCGGCCAGCGCACGCACACCAATGCGCGCACCCGCAAGGGCAAGGCCAAGCCGATCGCCGGCAAGAAGAAATAGCAGCAGCAACAACCCGGGGATTGGTTGCGCCCTATTTCTCCGCCGGATGGCGTTTCGAGAAAGGTGCAACATCCTGAGGCAGCTTCGAAGGGATGTAGAATTCAATGGCACGGGAACCTCAACGCCTTCGCCGGCGCGAGCGGAAGAACATCACGGCCGGCGTGGCTCATGTGAACGCCAGCTTTAACAACACCATGATCACCATCACTGACGCTCAGGGGAATGCGATCGCCTGGTCGAGCGCGGGGATGATGGGCTTCAAGGGCAGCCGCAAGTCGACGCCCTACGCCGCCCAGGTGGCCGCAGAAGATGCCGGCCGGAAGGCGGCTGACCATGGCGTCCGCACACTTGAAGTCGAGGTGAAGGGTCCCGGTTCGGGCCGCGAGAGCGCTCTGCGTGCGCTGCAGGCGGTTGGCTTCCAGATCACTTCGATCCGCGACGTGACCCCGATCCCGCACAACGGCGTTCGTCCGTCAAAGCGCCGCCGCGTCTGATCGTCGGTTGATCGCCGCGGGTCATCTCGCGGCATTTGGTCGGGACATCAATTTCGGCGGGACACCCGCCAAGGGCAGGAAGAAACATGGCCGTCAACGCAAAGAACTGGCAGGAACTCAAGAAGCCCAACGCGCTGGAGCGCAAGCCGGGCGGCGACAGCCGCCGCAAGGCCGTTTTCGTCGCCGAACCGCTGGAGCGTGGCTTCGGAATGACCCTGGGCAACTCGCTTCGGCGGGTGCTGCTGTCGTCGCTGCAGGGCGCGGCGGTGACCTCGATCAAGATCGAGGGCGTGCTTCATGAGTTCAGCTCGCTCGCTGGCGTTCGCGAGGATGTCACCGACATCGTGCTCAACATCAAGCAGCTCGCACTGAAAATGGAAGGCGAAGGTCCGAAGCGGCTGCAGCTTTCCGCTACTGGTCCTGGGGAAGTGACCGCTGGCCAGATCGCGACCACTGGCGACATCGAGGTGACCAACCCGGATCTGGTGATCTGCCACCTTGACCAGGGCGCGACCCTCAACATGGAACTGACCGCCGATATCGGCAAAGGCTATGTCACCGCGGCCGCGAATCGCCCGGTCGATGCGGCGATCGGCCTCATCCCGGTCGATGCGCTTTATTCGCCGGTCCGCCAGGTCGCCTACAAGGTCGAGAACACCCGCGTCGGGCAGGAACTCGACTATGACAAGCTGACCCTGACCATCGAAACCGACGGTACGGTCACTCCGGAAGACGCGCTGGCCTATGCCGCCCGCATCCTTCAGGATCAGCTGCAGCTGTTCGTCCACTTCGATGAGTCGGCTGTGCGCCATGCAGCGGTCCCGACCGGCGTTGTGCCGACGGCGGTCGAAACTCAGGCCGACACCAACCAGCTCAACCGCTATCTGCTCAAGAAGGTGGATGAGCTTGAGCTGTCGGTGCGCAGCGCCAACTGCCTCAAGAACGACAATATCATCTACATCGGCGACCTGGTGCAGAAAACCGAGGCGGAGATGCTCCGGACTCCGAACTTCGGCCGCAAGTCGCTGAACGAGATCAAGGAAGTCCTCGCCTCGATGGGCCTTCGGCTCGGCATGGATATTCCAGGCTGGCCGCCGGAGAACATCGAAGAGATGGCCAAGAAGCTCGAACAGGAGATGCTCGGCTAAGCCGCAGTTTGGATTGTCGGGGCCGTCCCATCATTGGACGGCCCGTTTCTTGAATGACGCGCGAGCAAAAATCCATTTGCACATTGGGCAGATCCTCCTAATCTTCAGGAAAGGGGGGTTTTTGTTTGCGCAGGCAAGTCTTGCACGCTGCCGTGGCTATCGCTGCGGTTTCGTTACATACATTTGTCGCTGCGCAGGACGCTCCTGCACTTGAGCCAACTGTTGGGTTGGCCGCCCGGTCAACTCCATCAACTCCCTCCGCTGGCTGCATGGATTGCATTGTGATCCCTGCACTGACGCCAGTGAAGCTCGAATTGATGGACACGTTGGGAAGCAAGCTCAGCACATCTGGCCAGCAGTTTTCGCTTCGCCTAGTCGAGCCGATCATCATTGCAGGCACGGAAATAATTTCAGCGGGGGTAACGGGCCGCGGTGAGGTCATCCACGCCAAGAAAAGCGGAATGGGCGGGGGCGCGGGAGAACTTGTTTTGGCCGCGCGTCATCTTGATGTGAACGGTCGCCAACTCCGCCTCCGAAGCTTGAACTTCTCGTTGAACGGTCGTTCGAATGTAGACACCGTCAACGCAATTCTCGTCGCTAGCGCTGCCGTAGCTCCGCCGCTTGCGCTGGTTGGTTTTTTTATCAGCGGGGGTCAGACCACGGTGGTGAAAGGAACCATCGCGGCTGCCAAGACGGCAGAGGCCTTCAAGGTTTCCGCTGCCGACCTACCGGCTGCGGGCACTCGAATGTCCCAGCCTGCGTCCGAAGATCCGCTAGACCAATCATCAAAGGGAGGAAAAGAATGATCCGTAATTTTACCGTCGTTGGTGCAATGGTCGCTGCCGCGGTTCCAGCAAATGCGGGGCAACGCGACGCGCCCGCACCGATCACAATCCCGGCTCCGCCTGCTGGCAAGGGGCAGATCGTCTTCTTTCGCCCGGGTGGCATGGGTATGGCGCTCGGCTGTTCGGTGAACGAGAAAGGGCAGAAGGTAAGTTCACTGGGTGCAGGGAGATATTTCATCATGGTCGCCGAACCGGGGCGGCATGAATTCACCGTCAAGAGTGAGGCCAAAGACGTCCTCGCGCTTGAGGTTGAGGCGGATGAAACGCAGTATGCGAGCTGCAAGATCAAGATGGGCATTGTGGTAGGTCGCCCGGACATTCGACCCGCGACCGAAGAAGAGTTCCGTAAGCATGGCAAGCTAAAGTTGGTGGACGTCGATGACATGGGGCCAGGTGAGGGAGCGCTTCGACCGGAGCAGATCGCACAGGCACTCGCCGCAATTGCTCCGGCTCCCGTGGCCACTCCGGCCCCGTCGACGGTGCATCCCTAACTCCAAGGTGGGGGGCCGAACTTTTCGCTCCCCAATTGCCGTCGCTTCTTGACTTTTTACCTTTGATGGACTTGGGCCAGCGCTCGGCAATATGCCTGAGGGTATGGGCGGTGCCCCTGATCACCGCCTGGACTGGGGTACCTCGCACGGCCCCTTTACAAACGAAGGAAGAAAATCATGCGTCATCGCGTCGGCGGCAGGAAGCTGCAACGGACCTCCAGCCATCGTCTTGCGCTGTTCCGCAACATGGCGGCGGCACTCATCAAACATGAGCAGATCACGACCACGACCGCCAAGGCGAAGGAGCTTCGGCCCTACGTCGAGAAGCTGGTCACCCTCGCCAAGAAGGGCGGCCTGTCGAATCGGCGCCTGGCGCAGTCCCGGCTGCTTGACGACGCTCAGCTTGTGAAACTCTTCGATGTGATTGGCCCGCGCTACGCAGCTCGCAATGGCGGTTACACCCGGATCGTCAAGGCCGGAATCCGCGCAAGCGACGCCGCGCCGATCGCGATCATCGAGTTCGTCGATCGGGATGCCTCGGCCAAGGGACAGGATTCCGGGCCGGTGATGGTCGAGGATGAACTCGCGGCCTGATTGGCTGAGTCTTCGAAACTTTGCGGGCGTCGTCAGCGTGGCGGCGCCCGTTTCCGTTAAGAACTCTGAACCGCGGATCAACGGTTCATTCAGCACCCGTGCATGGCGCCCGGCCTACAACCATGCTTGTGTCGGCCGAGTGTCGGCCCTTTCGTGTGGTGTGAAGGAGTGTTGGGCCATGAAGGCTGTGACAAAAATCCTTGCGGCGGGGACATGCATCGCGGCCTTTGCAGCCGCAACTCCCGCGTCCGCCCAATATTACCCCGGCTATGGCAATCCGGTGGGTGCAGTCGTGGATTCGATCATTCGTGGCACGCAATACGGCGGCGGCTATGGCTATGGTAATTACGGTAACTACGGTAACTACGGTAACTACGGTTATGGCAACCGTTACGGCTATGGTTACGGCAATCAGCGCATGGCGATCGATCAATGCGCCCGTGCCGCCGAGTATCGCGCTGTCGGCGGCAATACCCGCTACGGCGGCTACGGATATGGTGGTGGTTACGGTCGCGGCTATGGTGCGCGGGTCGTCGGCATTACCGATGTCGACCGCAGGAACGACGGTTGGCGGGTGAAGGGGCTGCTCGACGCCGGCGGTAACCGCGGCCGTTACGGTGCCGAACTTCGGTTCAATTGCAGAGTCGATAATCGTGGGCGGGTCCGGGACATCGACCTCGACCGCCGCGGCGGTTCCTACTACCGCTGGTAATGGCTGTGCGCCCGGATCGGTTCGGTCCGGGCGCTTCCTTTCTGGGCGCTCAAGCTAGCTCGCGAGCAAGTTCGCCGAGTTGGTCGGCACAGGTGCCCCATCCCTCATGGAATCCCATTTGCGCGTGCCGGTCGCTGTCGGCCTGGTCCTTATGCACCGCAACCGCGCGGTAGAGCGTCCGCCCATCGCCGGCATCGGCGAAACTGATGATTGCGCTGAATGGGAATGCGCCACAGTCCTCGATCTCGCTGTTCGGCCTGAAGCCCGGTCCCAACGTGTTGGTCCAGACCAGACGCTCTTGAGGAACGACCTCGAGGATGCAGCCGGCTCCGCCTGTTCCGGTATCGAAGCCGTCCGGCCCGACCATGCGGGTTCGGAAAATTCCGCCAGGCCGCAGATCGATCTCACATTCGGTGGTCTGATAGGGGCGCGGCGCCCACCAGCGCTTGAGATGCTCGGGATCGGTGTAGGCGAGCCACACCAGGTGAAGTGGTGCATCCAGCGTGCGTTCCAGAACCAGATCAGTGTGAGCCATCAAGCTTCTCCTGCATTTTGAGCGTTGTCACATAATCTTCGAATCGGTTGAGATGCGCTTCCCACTCGGCGCGGCGCTCGGCGAGCCATCGTTCGGCCTGATCCAGCACTTGAGGCTCGATCCGGCAGAACCGTGATCGCCCCCTCTTCTCGGACCTGACCAGGCCGCTCTGCTCCAGCTCCTTGAGGTGCTGCAGAATGGCGGGCAGGCTGATCCGATGCGGACTCGCAAGTTCGCTCACCGACGCTGGACCCTGGCTGAGGCGGGCAAGCATCGCCCGCCGCGTCGGATCGGACAGTGCGTGGAAAGTTGCGGTGAGTCGAACCTGATAGTTAACCATATGCTTAAGTAATGCCATTCTTCGCGATCGCGCAAGGGCTGCTTGAACTTTACTCCTGTGGGCGGGCTGCTATCCGCCAGCCATGCCGGACCTCGAACCAAATCAGCCGCTCGGCGAATCCATCCTGATCGTCGATTTCGGCAGCCAGGTGACGCAGCTGATCGCGCGCCGCGTGCGCGAGGCGGGCTGAGGCCGGGCGGCGTCATCCTCTCCGGCGGCCCAGCGTCGGTGACCGCCGATGCCAGTCCGCGCGCGCCTAACGCGCTGTTTGATGCCAACGTGCCTCTTCTTGGCATCTGCTACGGCCAGCAGGCGATGGCCGAGCAGCTCGGCGGGAAGGTCGTCAGCCACGACCACAGTGAGTTTGGCCGGGCGTTCATCGACATCGTCAAGCCATGTGCCTTGTTCGACGGCCTGTGGTCGCCTGGCGAGCGTCACCAGGTGTGGATGAGTCACGGCGATCGGGTTGAAGCGATTCCGGACGGCTTCGAAGTAGTCGCGACATCGGAGGGTGCGCCATTCGCCGCGACCGCCGACGAGTCGCGCCGCTTCTACGGTGTCCAGTTTCACCCGGAAGTGGTCCATACGCCTGACGGAGCCAAGCTGATCGCCAACTTCGTGCGCCATGTTTGCGGCCTCGCGGGCGATTGGACCATGGGGGCGTTCCGTGACTCGAAAATCGCCGAAATCCGCCAGCAGGTTGGTGGCGGGCGGGTCATTTGTGGCTTGTCAGGCGGCGTCGACAGCGCGGTCGCTGCCGTCCTGATCCACGAGGCGATCGGTGACCAGCTGACCTGCGTCTTCGTCGATCATGGGCTGATGCGCGCTGCCGAGGCGGAGCAGGTCGTGTCCCTGTTCCGCAATAGCTACAATATCCCGCTGGTTCATGTTGAAGCCGAGGAGCTGTTCCTGTCCGGTCTCACCGGCGTTACGGACCCGGAGGCCAAGCGCAAGTTCATCGGCAAGACCTTCATCGATGTATTCGAAGCCGAGGCGGCCAAGATCGGCGGCGCCGACTTCCTTGCTCAGGGGACGCTCTACCCCGATGTGATCGAAAGCGTCAGCTTCACCGGCGGACCGAGCGTCACGATCAAGAGCCACCATAATGTCGGCGGGCTGCCCGAGCGGATGAACATGAAGCTGGTGGAGCCGCTGCGCGAACTGTTCAAGGATGAGGTTCGCGCCCTCGGCGTGGAGCTCGGGCTTCCTCCGGCGTTCGTTGGCCGCCATCCGTTTCCCGGGCCAGGTCTTGCGATCCGTATTCCTGGTGAGGTGACGAAGGAGCGGTGTGACATCCTGCGCAAGGCGGACTCCATCTATCTAGAGGAAATTCGCAACGCCGGGCTGTACGATGCGATCTGGCAGGCGTTCGCAGTGTTGTTGCCGGTCCGCACAGTTGGAGTGATGGGCGATGCCCGCACTTACGACAGCGTCTGCGGGCTGCGGGCGGTCACCAGCGTCGATGGCATGACCGCCGACGTCTACCCGTTCGACCCGGCGTTCCTCTCGCGCGTGGCGACCCGGATCGTGAACGAAGTCGCGGGCATCAACCGCGTCGTTTACGACTTCACCTCGAAGCCGCCCGGCACGATCGAGTGGGAGTGACGGCCGCCGGTTCAAGGGCTTCAAGATCGAAGATTTCGAAGCCGGGAACGCGTTGGCGATAAAATACAACTGAGCGCCCCTGCACGTCTGTGCGGCGCGAAAAGGTCGGCTTCTTCTTCCGCTCCCTCGGAAGGTGTGCTCGGTCCGGTTGTCTGAGCCGATCAATCCTAAAATATGAAAGGTCAATAGTGGCTGGACGGCGACCTGGAGCGGTTACGCTCGAATGGTCGCGGTGTCGGTTGTCGAGGAGAGATTGATGAGCCACGCGGATCGCTACGACTTAATTGTCCGCGGGGGGATGGTGGTGGACGGAAGCGGCATGCCGCGACGACGCATCGACCTTGGTGTTCGCAACGGGAAGGTTGCGGCGATGGCGCATCTCGACCATGCCGAAGCTGCTGAAGAGATCGACGCCACGGGGATGATCGTCGCCCCTGGCATCGTCGATCCCCACACCCATTATGACCCGCAGATCACCTTTGACCCCTATGCGACGATGTCGTGCTTCCACGGCGTCACAACGGTTCTGGCAGGCAATTGCGGCTTTTCAGCTGCGCCCGTTCGCAAGGATGACCGCGAATTTCTGACGGACATCTTCGCCAGCGTCGAGGATATGAACCCGATCGCCTTGTCGGGAGTCCCTTGGGACGATTTCGAAACCTTCCCCGAATATCTGGGATCGCTGAAGGGCAAGCTCGGGGTCAACTTCGCCTGCTATGTCGGTCATTCCAACATCCGCCGCTGGGTGATGGGCGAGGGTGCCTACGATCGCGAAGCCACGGCGGACGAGATTGCCGCGATGCAGGAGATCGTTGACGACGCCATCCAGGCTGGGGCCGCGGGCCTATCCTCGTCCGCCGCCCCCACGCACCTGGACATCAAGGGACGGCCGGTGCCGTCGCGACGCGCCAACAAGGACGAATTGCTCGCGTTGAGCGCCGCCGCCGGACAGTCACGCCCCGGCACCATCTGCTACCTGCCCGCCAGTGCGATCGGCGGCATGACCCAGGACGATTACGACCTCCTTCTGGAGATTGGCGAAGCCTCAGGCCTGCCTGTGGTCATCCAGGGCATCGGCGGCGCCAGCAAGGTCGATGTGCCGACCGCCAGCTGGGACAGCGCGTCCCGCTTCCTCGACGACGCAACCGCACGCGGTACCCCGGTCTATTCCCTGCTCATGAGCCGTCCGTTCGACCGCACGGTGGAAATCGGCCCAAACAATGTACACTATAAGGCCTGCTTCGAATTCAATGACTTGCTGAACCTGCCGGACGAGGAACGGCGCGCGGCTCTTCGCGATAGCGGGTGGCGCGATCGGGTCCGCCACTCCGTCGAAAACTGCAATCGTGATCCCTCGAAGGGCACGACCCTTCCCGCACCGCAATGGCCTGACGTCTACATCGTTCAGGTCGCCGAGGAACGGAACCGTGGGCTTGAGGGCAAATCCATTGCAGCTCTGGCGCAGGAACGCGGCGTCGCGCCGATGGACGCGATGCTCGACCTCGCCCTCGATGAGGATTTGCGCACCACCTTCCGCTGGCGCACCGAGAGCCCGGAATGGGCCGCCGCCGTGGACATCGCGCAGGGGCATCCGAACATGATCGTCGGGGTGTCCGACGGCGGCGCCCACCTGCACAAGGATGACGGAGCCGACTGGAGTTCCTATTTCCTGCGTTCCTGGGTTCTCAACCGCAAGCGCTGGACGCTGGAGGAAGGCATCCGCCAGATCACGCAGGTCCCCGCCACGATGCTCGGCTTTGCCGACCGGGGAACGCTGCGGGTCGGTGGCTGGGCCGATATGGCCACCCGATCGTGATCAATGGGGAGCTGACCGGCGCGATGCCGGGCCATGTGGTGGCGCCGGGCGCCCCGCTGGACGCAGCCTGAAATCGCCGGAGGAGATCATCATGATCGAAGTTACCAAGCTGACCGGCTCAATCGGCGCCGAGATCAAGGGCGTGGATTTGTCGACCGACCTAAGCTCCGAAACCGTCGCGGCGATCAAGGATGCACTGTACGACAATTACGTCGTGTTCTTCCGCAATCAAAAGCCTTTGTCGGAAGAAGAGCATATGCGCGCCGGCAGCCATTTCGGCACGCTCGACCTGTCGGAAATCCAGCCCAACCCCTCCGCCAGACGCGAAGTCCTTTGGATGGAAAGCCATTCGGCCAAGGGCGGTGGCGCGGAATATCTGCACCGCGACCGCACCTATCTGGAAGCACCGCCGATGGGATCGCTGCTGCAATGCATGGTGAAGCCGGAGGTCGGTGGCGACACTTGCTGGAGCAGCTCTGTCGCTGCCTACGAAGCGCTGTCCGAGCCGTTCCGGAAGTTGATCGATGGCCTCAGCGCCCTTCATTCCATCCAGCCGCTGGCAATGCGCAGCGCGGGCATGCGTGAGATGCTGGGGGACAAGGTGCACAGCTTCTCCACTGCGATCCATCCGTTGGTGGAAGTGCATCCGGTCAGCGGCCGCAAGGCGCTCAATGTCAACGCCAACTGGACGACGCAGATCATGGACGTGTCGCAGGAGGAAAGCCGAATGCTGCTCGACCTGCTGCTCAATCATGTGAAGCGGCCCGAATTTCACGTCCGTTTCTCCTGGAATGTGGGCGACATCGCCTTCTGGGACAATCGCACCACCCAACATTGCGCCATCGCCGACTATGATACGCGCCGAGTCATGAAGCGGGTCGCACTGGTCGGCCACAAACCCCGCGGGCCGCGGGACGCGCCGCTGGAAATATCCGCGTCCGAAGCTGATACGGTCAAGTCGGGGCTGGGCGAGGCAGCGTCACGCTGAATTCTCCTGGATCTTTGCGGAAACCGGAACGGGAAGGACTGGAATGGAGGCAGTTTTGAATCGCGCGGAGCCACCGTAGACATCCGCGACGACACGCCCGAGGCGATGTTCGAAATGCTGGCAGAGCGCCGGCTCGGCGACGGCTTGCCCGTGATCCCGCCAACGCGCGAGCGAGTCGAGGCGATGCTCGCCTTCTCCGCCGGTGATCCGGATGAGGTGCTGTTCACGCTGCAGCCGCGGGCCGGGATCATCACGCGGCGCGTGGTAGCGGTCAACGCGGTTATGGCCGGCTGTTCACCGGAGGTTTTCCCCGTGGTGCTGACGGCGCTGCGTTGCCTAGCGCAGCCGGACGTCAACATCCGCGGCGTCAACGCGACCACTCATCTCGTTGCGCCGATGATTTTGGTGCATGGTGAGATTGTGAACTCGGCGGGCTTCAACGCTGGCGTCGGCGCTTTCGGCCCCGGGAACCGGGCCAACGCGACTGTCGGCCGGGCGGTGCGGCTGGTGCTGCTGCATGTAGCGGGCGCGTGGCCAGGGTTTGGTGACGCCGCGACCTTTGGTCAGCCGGCGAAATACACCTTCTGCGCCGCCGAGAACATTGAGGCGTCACCCTGGGAAAGCTTTCCGGTGAGCCGCGGCGTCAACGCGCGGAGCGCGGTCACCGTGCATTGCGGCGAGGGGCCTCATAATGTCCACGATATGGAAGCCGTCTCCGATCCCGCGCGAATTCTCGACAAGATCGCTTCGGCGATGACATCCTTGGGACAAAACAATGCGACGATCAGCCAAGGCGAGTATTTCATCATCCTTGGCCCGGAGCATGCCGCTTCGATGGCCGAGCACGCGATGACTCGCCGTGACGTTCAATCCTACCTGTTCGACACCGCGCGGCTGCCGGCTGCGCTGTTCCGGAAGCATTTCCAGGAGCTCGCCTGGGCGCGCTGGATGCACACCGTTGCGGACGATCACTGGCTGCCGATGACGGCCGACCCCGACAATATCAAGGTGGTGGTCTCGGGCGGTCCCGGGAAACATTCGCTCGTCGTCCCGTCGTGGGGAATGACCCGCAGCGTCACCTTGCCCTTGGAGGGATGAGCATGGCCGTGACCGTCTATTTGCCCGACGCCGAGCCCGCGCCGGAAAAGGCTTCGCTTTCGCCGTCGCCGTCCTCGCTGGCAGGATTGCGCATTGCCGTCCTCGACAACGGCAAGCCCAATGCCGACTTTGTGATGCGGGCCGCTGCCAAGCACCTTGCGATCCGCACCGGCGCCGTGCTCTCCCTTGTCACCAAGAAGGGTCCGATGGGAATGTCGGCGAACGCCGCAATTCCCATGGCTCAGGACCGATTCGACCGGATCTGCGCGGAAGCCGACATCGTCATTACCGGGGTGGCCGACTGCGGCAGTTGCACCGCCTATTCGGTGCACGATGCCATCGCCCTTGAAAAAGCCGGCAAGCCGACTGTGGTGACGACGACCACTCAGTTCGAACAGGTTGCGTCGACCTTGGCGAACAGCTTTGGGCTACCGGAAACGCGGCTGTTCGTTCTGCCGCATCCGTTCGGTGGCACCGATGAGGCGACGCTCGACGACTGGGCCAAGGCCGGTGTTGACCAGCTTGTCGGCCTGCTCACCCAGAAGGCCTGAGCAATGCCGATCGAGATCGATCACACGGGAAAGGGAGCGCTCGTCACGGGAGCGGGCGCAGGGATTGGTTCGGAGATTGCCCGATGGCTGGCTCGCGCCGGGGCCACGGTCGCGGTCCACGACGTGCGCCCGGACAAGGCAAACGACGTGGTCG
>CBFGZJ010000024.1:0-13185 GCA_965653215.1 uncultured Sphingomonas sp.
GGAGGGTTTGAAGCGTCCGGTTCACGTGGACCGGCGTTATTGAGATCGCATCGGCCACCTGGGTCTGAGTAACCGGCAGGTCGAACTGAACCTCATTGCTGCCATCGACTGCATCTAACCTCGTCGCCATCTCGCAGAGTAGGTGAGCCACTCGCTTCCTGGCGTCGCGGATCCCGACGTTAACGACCCATTCGGCAAGGATTGCCGCGTCCACGATGCAGTCGCGCCAGAACGCCTCGGCGAGTGCCGGATACCGCCGTGCTGCCGCCCTGATGTCCACGTGCGGAACTCGCGCGATGGTGGCACTCGAGAGCGCCTGAAGGGCGGACGTGGGAACCGGCTGCACAACCGAGTGCAGGTTACACATGTCGCCAGGCACATGCATCGCCGTAATTTGTCTCTTGCCTTCGCCATTCTGGTCGAAGCGTCCGACGATCCCCGCAACGACCAGGCACGCATGGCTGGTCTGCTCACCCAGGCGAACAAAGTCGCGGTTCGCCTGAATCTGTTCAGCGTAGCAGGGCAGGTTGAGAACCGCCTGCTGCTCTTCAGGCGTAAGGATCGAGCGGCGCGTCAGCCGGTCAAGAAAAGGCTGTAGGTTGGATTTGCTGGAGTGAGCCACGATCTGCTCCCCGTTTTGCAAGCGGGAGCACGTAGGAACTCTCAGCCACCGAAGCCTGCGGGCTACTGATCGGTGATAACCAGCTTGTAACACCGATCATGGCGATCGCCTAATGTATCAGCCGGTCTTGAGTCAGCCCTTGTTGGCGGCGCTTCCGGGGTGAGCGTCATGTCGCAAATCGACCACCTCGCCGAACGAGACACTTTGAATCAGGTTATGGTGCTGGTCCGTGATCTCGATGAAGGACGCGGTGTTGAGGTCACCCATAATCAGGTCCCCGGCCATCACGTCGCGAAGGCTCTCGGCCGCTTTGCGATACGCGGCCGCATGGTCGGCCAGCTCTACCCCCTCGTCATCCTCGGCGAACTCAGCACCGTTACACAGGTTGAAGTAGTATCGCGGCACAACTCACCCTAGTGTCACTTCGGGCAGACGGCACTAGCGTATGTTGCGCTTACTGTCCGAAATTGTGAAAAACGGACGTCAGCTGCCTTAATAGCTTCACCAACGGCTACTTGGTCGATCCAGAATGTCCCGCACCCGAGCCGCGAGGTCGGCATAACTGAAGGGTTTTGTGATCAGGTTCACACCCGGATCGAGCCGGCCGTGATGAACGATCGCATTGCGAGCGTAACCGGTTGTAAATAGCGTGTTGATGTCGGGCTGCAGCTTGGCGGCTTCCCTCGCCAGTTCCGCGCCCGTCATACCGCCGGGCAGGACAACGTCCGTGAACAGCAGATCCACCGGTCCGTGGGCCTCAAGCAGCGCGAGGGCCGCGAACCCATCAGCAGCCTCCAAAACCTTGTATCCGAGCTCACGCAGCACCTCCGCGGAATAGGCTCGTACGTCTTCATCATCTTCGCACACGAGAATCGTTTCGCTACCCTGAGCCTCAACAGCATCGAGGAGGGGTTCATCGCCCTTCTCATCAAACGTTCCGAGAAGCCGCGGCAGGTACATCTTCACCGTCGTACCCTCGCCCAGCTCTGAGTAGATTTTGATGTGCCCGCCGGACTGCTTGACGAAGCCGTACACCATCGAAAGGCCGAGGCCTGTTCCTCTGCCGACTTCCTTAGTGGTGAAGAAGGGCTCGACGGCTTTGGCTGCCGTTTGCGCGTCCATGCCGCTGCCCGTGTCCGAGATGCAAATGACGGCATACTGCCCGGCTGCCACCTCGGGATTATGTGCGGCGTAGGAATGGTCGAGATGCGTGTTCTGAGTCTCGATCGTCAGCTTGCCGCCTTCGGGCATGGCGTCGCGGGCATTGATCGCAAGGTTGATGATGGCGTTCTCAAGTTGATTGGGATCCGCCTCAACAGTCCACAGCCGGGGGGCGAGGACGGCTTCAACTTCGATCGTCTCTCCGAGGGTGCGGTGGAGCAACTCCGACATGCCCGGTATGAGACGGTTAACGTCGAGAGGCTTGGGAGCGAGTGGCTGACGTCGCGAAAACGCCAACAGCCGCTGCGTCAGTGTTGCCGCCCGCTCTGCCCCAGTGAAGGCACGCTCCGCGTAACGTTTGAGGTGCGTCGCTTCGGCAGGTCGAGGTTGCCGCTGACGATCTGCAGAAGGTTATTGAAGTCGTGCGCAATCCCACCGGTGAGCTGGCCAACTGTCTCCATCTTCTGTGACTGGCGTAGCGCCTCATGCACTTCATCGAGTTCTCGCGTGCGCTGTTGCACCCTGTCTTCGAGCGTCTGATTTGCTCGCTGGGCAGCTTCGAAGAGGCGCGAATTGTCCACCGCCACCGCTGCCTGGCCAGCCAAGCCGACGACAAGTCGTTCAGAAGCATCCGTGAAGACGCCCGCATCAGGATGGCCGAAAAACAGCCCGCCGATGACTTCGCCAGTGCGAGATGAGACCGGGACGGCTAGGTAACTGCGAACGGGCAGGTGCTGCTTGGGCATCCCATTGTGTGGGGGATTCTTCCCGTAGCGCGGGTCGGCAGTGATATCGTCCGAGCGGACAACACCTTCACCGTTGAACGTGGGAGCAAAGACCTGCGTAGCTCGCGGGTGACCAAACCGATCGAAGTCCGCGCGGTCCGCCCCCGAGAGCGTGTACAGCGTCAAGCTTTCGCCGGCGTCATTGATGACATTATAGAAGAACGCCCCAAAGGTGGCGCCGATAAGTTTGACACCAGCGTCCGTAACCTTTTGCACGATTGTCTCGGTATCGAGTTCGGCCGCGACGGCGGCCCCAGTCTCGTTGAGGATCTCCAGCGAGTGCCGCTGGTTTTCGAGCTCAAACTGTGCGCGCTTCGCGTCGGTGATATCTTCGACGATCTTTAGGAAAAGCGCTGTATCTCCGTGGCCGCTGATCTTGGACAGATTGCTTCTTATCCAAACCTCGTGTCCGTCAGTACGGATGTATCGCTTTTCAAAGCTGATACGTTCGCCCTTTGGTCCAGCAGCCGCCGTGCTGAGGGCAGATACACTTATTTTGATATCGTCAGGGTGGGTGAACGCGAGGCAGCTTTGCCCTGCAAGTTGTTCCGGCGGCATACCAATGAGTTGGCCATAAGCGGTGTTGGCCGCTCTAATGCTCCAGTTAGCGTCGATCTCCAGCATGCCCACTGCAGCATTTTCGAACACGGTTCGGAAGCGCTCTTCCCCCTCGCGGAGTTGAAATTCCACGCGCCGGCGCTCCACGACCGAGCGGGTCCGCTCGGCGACGTCCCGAATGAGTTCCAACTCTTCGGCAGTCCACTCCCGCACCGTGGCATGGTTGAGGTAAAGCAGCGCAACCAGGCCGCCCTGTTCACGGATGGGCATGTTGACCACGGACTGAGCACTGATTGCCTTCAATGCACCCGCAGTGGCGGTGGTGCGCGGGTCCTCCTCGGCGTCAGCGAAAACTACCGTTTCGCCACGCTTAAGGTCTTCGATATAAGAACCATAGTCTCGAAAGTGCAGTGTCCCAGCAAGGCTCTCGATGCCTGGCGCATTCCAGTCGCGCTCGATGACAATCGTCTCAGTTTCAGTATGGATCGTTCCATAGCCTGCCCGGCTGACCTCCAATGTCCGTCCGAGCAGCTCGGCCGCGGCATAAGCGACATCGGCAGGGTCATCCAGCTCCCTGATTTTGTCGTTGAGTTCTACAAGCGTGGAAAGCCTTATTGCGGTCCAGTCCAAACCCGGACGGCTCTGTAAAATCATAAACCCCCACGCTGATAAAACTCGTCGCAGTCGGTGCCGCTGCCCATCGGGTCCTCAACCAAGTTAGGAGACTGGAGTTCCGGAGGGGCAGCTGTCTGCCGCAGAGCTAGCCCTGTGATGTCTGCTTCCGAGCCCAAGCAGACATTCGCGGGCCATTGATTAGGCCGTGATCACGACCACGAACTTGGGCACCGGAGCGGTTCTGGCCACGGGAGGCGTGCGGAACTGAGCCCCAGCAGGCGCACACCTGCAGGAGCCTCGGCCAGCAGCTTGCCCCAACTGGTCGCGTCGTTTCAGTCGAATAGGTCTTCCGGCGCCAGCGCATCCCTCCTGCCGATTGCGATTAAATGGGGGGAACGTAGCGAGGACCTACATGTTGAGGGACGAGGAGCCACTGCTCTGAACCCCTAAGAGGAGTATGTTATGAGCGAGCGTATCGCATCAGCCGTTTTCGACAGCCGTGACGAAGCCCAGCGCGCAATCGAGGAACTCCGCTCCGCCGGGGTTCGCGAAAGCTCGATCTCGGTCATCGGCCAGCATGGCGAGCACTCCAGCGCTGACGCCAACGACGACGACGACGACGTGAACAAAAGCGGCGCCGTTAAGGGGGCGCTTACTGGAGCTGGCATCGGTGGGCTGCTCGGCGTAGCAGCACTGGCAATTCCAGGTGTGGGCCCGCTCGCAGCAGCTGGGGCCATTGCCGCTTCCGCAATTCCCGAAGCAGCCGCGATCGGTGCCGGCGTGGGTGCACTGACGGGTGGTGTGTCAGGCCTGCTGACCAAGCATGGCGTGAGCGACGACGATGCCACCTACTACGAGGATCGTATCAACCAAGGCGGCATCTTTGTGTCAGTCGATACAGGGGATGCGGGTGTAGACGCGCAGACCGCTCGCGACATCCTGTACCGCTGTGGTGGGCACAGCGCGAACCGTAGCCGAGAGGCAACGGCGTAAGGACATCTGCGTAGGGGCGCCTTGTCGGTGCCCCTTCCCCTTGTTTCCTCCACTTATGCAGAACGGGCGCCCCCGGGTATCCTACGAATCTACTGAATTGTAAGAACAGCAAGATGCATTTTTCCTTTGCGAGCGGCACAACTCGGTCCGTCTCCCCACAATAGGGCTGACCTTCTTTCGAGGTGGGCATGGCGAACGATGATCCGGCCCGTACTGACCGACGAGGATGCGGGATGATCGCGGTGGGTTTGCTTTTGCTGCTCGCTTTTATTGGCTGGCTGGCAACTCAACCAACCGACTCCCGACGAACTAACGAGGTGCTAGCTGATGAAGCGGTTTGAGGATCCTTTCAGCGCACGCCTGGTGGGAATATCTCGTTCTCACTGCCATGAAGGCGCGAGTGTTAACTCGATGATGTTCCCGAGGAATAGCAATCCAGAGACCGGACGTATCGACGAGGAGAGATGTCCGCAATGAGTGGAAAGCACACATCAGTGCCGCAGCGTCACGCCGCTCTGAGTGCCTCCCTAATTGCGCCGCGCAGGTCCGCTTCGCCAAGCGGCTTATGTATGATCACCGCTTCTGGGCAACGGTCCCGCGCCATTGTCGCAGTGCCAGTGATGTAGAGAACTGTAATGGGCTTCTTGTCACAGATGCGCTGGACCGCATCGATGCCACATCCAGGCGATAACTGCACATCTGCGGTGATGAGGTCGGGGCAACGCTCGGACGCAGCCGCCACCGCTTCCTCTTCGCTGTTGGCGATTGCAAATGAGGTGAAGCCAAGTTCCCGAAGCCGATCTTCAATCAGCATCGCCGTGAACACCTCATCTTCGATTATCAGCGCGTGCATGACCGTGTCGCTCCCTCGCGCATTTGGCGGGAGCACGATGGTCTCTCAGCCGCCGACGCCAAATCATCCCGGCGATCCTCGGAGTTTACCACAAGATGGTGCGCTGACTTTCAATTGTTTCGCTATCGCTATTACTAAACGGCTGATAGCGTGCCTGAATGACGCACTACACCGCAGCGCACTTAGCTATGGCTGAGCGGCACATCCCGGAGGAGGAGTGCCACATTGCGCGCCAGGAGCAAATCCTGACTAGCCTTCGGTCAAGCGGACGCCCGACGGGCGAAGCCGAGACCCTGCTGCGATTGCTGAATGAGATGCAGGTTGAACACCACGCGGAGCGCCGGGCCATTGCTAGGGCACTTGAGGACGCAGCGAGAGCAGAATGGCCGCCACCGACGGCGTAACCGCGACAGGCCGGGTGAGCTGGTTCAATCCCGGAAAGAGATTTGGGTTCGTGAAACTTGACGGCGGTCGGGGCGACGCTTTTCCGCACTTTGACGTTCTCAAGGCTGGTGGATACTACTTCGTGCCACGGGGACGACAGTCCAGGTGCGCTTGCAGGCTGAAGGTGGCAAGCAGCGGGTCGCGGAAGTGCTTAGCGTCGACCCTTCGACGGCGCGGGCAGGAGAGCCGCCGCCCCAGCCGCGGAAGGCGAGTGGAGCCTAAGCGACGCTCCGCGATGCATCGTGAGCGAACGTTCACGACGTAAAGTCGGCCAGCGAGCTGAGCACCATTAGGTAAACACAGACTTCGCGCGTATAGTCATTTCAGCACTGTCTCCTTCGACAGCTCGGCGGTGCACGAGAGTAACTGGAGAGCTCCCGCTGTTATTGGGAGCACCGTTATGTCCTCCGAGAACTACCGCTATTTCTGCCTCGACCGAACTGGCCGTTTGCATGGCACCCAATGGCTTTCTGCCGTCGACGACGAAGATGCGATCGCTCAGATCAAGGCTAAGCACCCTGAGGCGAAGTGCGAAATATGGCAGGGCCAGCGCTTAGTAGCGCAGCTCGGCTTCGCCGCGAAGGATAACGCTGGTCGGCAGAGTCAGCGGTCAATCACCGACGCACGGCGGGTCTTTAGGGAAGGAGCGAGCATAGTCTCGCGTTGACCGCGAGATAGCTTTGACGATGCTCGCTAGGAGCACTTAACAACCACCACTTCCCTAAGCCAGAAGCAGAAGCGGTATCTCTTTTGCGACGAGCGGAACATCGGAGGGGCAGTCTTGTGTAACGTGCCGCTACGGGCACCTTACAACTGGTGGCGAACCAGCATCCGATTGTAATGGTAATTGACTTTGCTTCCTTTGCGGCGTGTCTTGCCGACAAGGAGGAGACTGCATGGCGCCGCCCACGAGAGAAGAGTTTCTGAACAACCTTTATCGCATGAAGCGGGACTGTATCGGGTTCATGGAAGAGGCAGAACGTCGAGGGGATTTCCGGGAGGTTGGAGAGTTCAAAGAGTATTTGGAGCGAGTCGAGTCAATGATCGACCAGAGCGGGGGTGATCCCGACACGCAGAAAGCGGACCTAAGCGGCTGACCTGGATTGCTGCTCATTCGAAGTTGAAGATTTCTGAAGCTCCTGGGCTCGACATAGGAGCATCCTCCGCCCGCTTACTAAGTGCGGATAGGATTAGCGCGACTTCCGCACTGTCCTCGCTTTGCGGGCAGCATACCGGGCATCTCGTGCGGCCTTCATCTCTTCGGGAGTGGAAGGCTTTAGTCTAGCAGCTTTTAGAGCCGCAGCAGCGTCTGCCGCCGCAAGTTCCGCCGCTTTGATGGCCGCTTTTTCGGCTTTCGCGACGGCCTTTTCCTGAGCTTTCGCAGTGCGCTCCCCCGCCAGAGCTTCCTCGCGCATTTCGCGCTCTTGCCGACGCGATGCTATCAGTGCCGGGTCGACCGGGGGTTTGGCCTTAAGTTGATCAAGCGCCTTCTGTTTGGCCTTGGTGGCCGACGCGACACGGTCCTGAAACGAGGGGTCTTTGAACGAAGCCAAGAGCTACTCCTTGAATTGGCGGTGGGCGACTATTCAGTCGCCGAATGGCACTTCTGCGAAGAGGTCTCTCAATGCTCGCGAAGAGAAAGCGTGACGGCACGCGTACTCCGCTGAGCAGCACCTAATGCCCGACTATTGCGGCAATGGGCGATCAGCGCGAGATATTGGGCGCAGACGCATGTTGCCGCCCCGGTAACTTACCAGAGCGGTGTAACGGGGCGATGCTTTTCTCTCGCCTCTTCCACGCGCATGATCTTGGATTTCGCTTTTTGCCGGAGGACCTCGGCGCCGCTTGCACTACTACAAACCAGCCGAACACCTCCACCGGGCAGCGATTCAATCGCCGACACGGACACCTTTTCCTTGGCACAGAGGTCCTGTGCATGGCGTTCGCTCAGCGCGAGTTGCATTGCCCGGCTCATCCGCAGTCACCTTCAGCCACCTTACGGGCGGCATCCGCGACGCGGTAGATGTGAGTCCTGCGCACCCGATCTGCCATGGTGTCCCAGGCTGAAGCTGCGCTCAGGCAACGCTCGCGAACATTGAGGAGATTACTGCCTTCCGCTTCCGCCCGGCAGGCGGCGGCCCGTTCTTTGTAGAACTCTAATGTCGACATCAGATTTGGCCTGCTTGAGGAGTAGGCCCGCTCCACGACGTCCGCGGAGCGGGGATGCAGCTTGGTTACGCGTTCTTCAGGTTCACGGCACTTGCGCGGCCGCGACGATCGTTTTCGAGATCGTAGGTCACGCGCTGCTCACGTTCCAACGTACCCATCCCAGCGGCCTCGACCGCGCTGATGTGCACGAATGCGTCGCCACTCCCGTCCTCAGGCTGAATGAAGCCATAGCCTTTGTCGATGTTAAAGAATTTCACGGTTCCGGTGGTCATTTGATGTTTCCTTCTGTGGCGGACCGCCAATTGGCCCCCTAATTGCTAGGAGAGGCGAGAGAAGGAAAAGGAGCCGCAAAGCGCCGAGAACCGTCTGATTGCGACTAGTAGCGCTACCTACCTAGCGGTGACTGCTGGGATTTACAATAACGCACGCCAGCTGCCCTCATGGAGTCCGGGCGAACGGACCCCATTGTTGGTATCATCGTCGACCGATGGGCGGAAACGGGCAATGCGAGCTGGAGCTCACGACACTAGTCGAAGATCCAGTTTGCACCTGACGAGTCTCAGGCGGGGTGCTGCCGGCCTGGCTTCCCGTGGCACATTGCGCAGTGCGCGCTCGGCTTCGCCACCATGGATGCTGGCGATCCTGTCTTCTCGGATGATCATGGGGCCCTCTGCGTTCCAGTGAGCTGAGCAGGCTCCGCCAGGTAACGGTCGACTGCCTCAAGGCCTTGGTCACTCGCAAGCGCCAGGCGCAACGGCACGTCGCCAAGCTGGTGATGATGGCCGTTGAGAAAGGCGATCATGGTGTCGCGGTCCCGGAAGGCTGCCCACGCACTCTGAATGAGGCGGTTCTGGCGATCTGCTTCTTCAATGGTTGGTCGAACCGTTGGTCGATTACGCCGCTGCCCCGCTTGCGGTTTTCTGAAGCTATTCTGATGGAGATCCATGGGGTGCTCCCGATTGTAAGCGGGAGCGCGTGAGTCTCTCAGCCGCCAGCGCCTACGAGCGATTGCTGGCGATTACCCGTAAATAGGACTTGCCGGGCGCAAGCGCCAGAGGTCCAGCCACTTTGCGGCGATTAGGCGAATGACATCCCGCATGGTACAAGAAGGGATTGGGCGGCTTCTTTCGTAAGCTTCCGCCTAGCTGAGAGACCAACTGTGCTCCCGCTTACATGTCCGGGAGAACCCGCGTGGACCTCAATTATCTCTATGGTCGCCAGCAAGTGGAACTCATGCGAGCGGACCGCGCTCGTTGTGGCTCTAGCCGCAGCTCGCATCGGAGGCTCGCCGCCCTTTACGGCGAACTGATCAAGCGCAAAACGCTGCCGATACGGCCGCCATCTACCCTCTTGGCGACCATCGCCGGAGGAACGCAATGATCTTGCCGGGGCATCCGCAAACGGAGCAGGCCCGCGCACGGGAACGGTGGGATAATGAAGGAGGGCACACCACGGCGCAGACTCCGGCGGACCCGGATGCGCTGGAGGTGCAACTTCAGCAGTACGGGATCGGGCCGGTTCACCTGACTGTTTATGACTGGGGAGGATACCGCTACTCCCATCCGTGCGACGCGCTCGCTGCCGCAAAGCGCGCTACTCGATGAGCCGCGTCGTCAATCTCCGGCTGCCTTCGACCGAGGTTGCGCAACATTGTCTAGCTGCAAACATCAGTCTTTCGGTGCTGGAAGAGCTGCCGGACGGCGGGGTGCGAGTTGTATGCTCGACCATCGAGGGATCAGACGAGGTGCGGACGAAGTTTGCCAAGCAGATCATCCGCGAAGAACCTCGCCGGAAGCTTTTCAGGCTGGCTCGCACGCTGTGGTGATTGCCGACGATGCTGGAGAGAACCTGATCCTCGGCTACTGGCACGAATGGGAGATTGCAGGACGCGAGCGCCGCGTGGTCCTTTGCGTCGAGACTTGTCTCGATTTGGACCCCGAAGCCGAAGGTTTCGCGGCCGGGCAGCTGGACGCACTCACTGAAGCCGTCATGAGATTGCAGCGGGAGAGCGCCAGCCCAATCGATCTCGTCAGGATTATCCCGACCGAACCCGACTAGCCCGCCGCACCTTCGTAGGCGGTACATCGACACACCGTCTTGAATCGGGTCACTCACGAATAAGCCCAATGTGGATACCTTCCCTATGTTGTAGTCTCGGCTGCAGCGCAGGTTTCACTTCAAACCCTTCGTCTAGTTGCGAGATTATGGATCGAACCGAGAAAAACTATCTTCGGCAGCGCGAGAAGATCGAGCGCGCAGCAGCGGAACAAGCCAGTTCGGTGTACGCTCGAAGGGCCCATCAGGAACTCGCTCGTCAATATTCAGCGCTTCTGGCAATCCGATCGCCTAATTAATTAAACGCTTTGATCTCTTTTCGCGCGAACGTGTAAATTGAGTTACTGGGCAGGGGCTTAAGCTCGGACCTGTTGGAGCCGGATGGCTTGGTAAGGTAAACAGCGACCGATCGGTAACGCATAACGCCCGAAGTTTGGGTCTGGTGGTGATCGATTCCGCATTCGGGCGCCCCCTTTGGTTGCAGGCGCTACCAGTCGCAATCGAACGGTCTTCAGGCGCTTTGCGGCTCGTCATTCCTCTTTCGTTGCTCCCAGCCCGAAAGGACCGGGGCGGTCTAAGGCTTCATTGCCTCGGAAGACGGGGGCAAAGATGTGTTCGTTCACGTTACCGGCGTTGAGCGAGCAGGGATGCGCTCGCTGCAAAAGCATCAGCATCAGCTACGAGCTGGAGCAGGATCGTCGCGGCAAAACCAAGGGCGTCTGTTAACTCGAGGCAAGCGAACGCGTTCACTGGCCTAGCGGCGCCTTGCGCCGGGCGTTCCCTGCTGTCACCGGCGTGGACATGGACCTCGAAATCAGAATCGCGACCTGGACCGACGTCCACGGAATGCACAGGATCCGCACGAGAGTGCGAGAAAATCGCCTTTCCCTGACCACGACGATCAACGAGCAGAGTTACCTGCACTACGTCGGTGCATGCAGCGCTTGGGTAGCAGAGGCCGATTCCAGGTTACTTGGTTTTGCCGCTATCGATGCTCGCTCAGGGTCAATCTGGGCACTGTTCGTTGACCCCGTTGCCCAACGCCGGGGAGTTGGTCGAGCCTTACACGCTCAGATGCTGACGTGGGCCAAGAGGCGCGGCATCGGTAGGCTTTCATTAGGCACTCAAGAGGGTAGTCGCGCAGTGCAGTTCTACAAAAGAGCGGGTTGGCGTCAGGTCGGCCTTACGAACGACGGAGAAGCTCTCTTTGAAAAACGCCTCTGATCGCCGCTTCAGCTAGAATTAACGGTGCGGCGAAGGGCGTGCCACCCTTTCACGATCGCGCTAAATCGTGGTCGTAAGCCATGCGCGCCTGAGAGCCCCTGTGCTCCCGCTTGCCGGGGAAGAGCACGCTACGTAATGCCTTCGTATGAGCTAAGAAGCTGGTCCGGTGCTGGTATCTGCAATGTCTAATCGACCCATTGAAGCCTCCAGATTGCTCGGCGGAATCCGTGCACCCAGAAGAAAATCTCGAACCAGCAGCGCAGCCTGCAAGCTAAGATGGGCAACTGAGGACGTCGGGTCCGCGTCGCACAGTTACCGCGTCTCGAAAGAGCATGACATGGACCACGGAACCACTTTCGTCGCGCACATCGATATGATGCTGCAGATCGATCCTCCCATGTTCACCGACGCTGGCCTGAACCATCGCCCGTGCTTCGCGGAGAGCATGCGCTTTCGCTGCACACAAGTCTGGCAATTCGCGACCCTCCTCGTCGGAAGTGGCGATATCATTATGAAGATCGAAAAAGTAGCGGGGCATCAGGCGCAAAAGCGCCGGAACGTAGTAGGTTGCGCGAACTGATGTAGGTTAACACTATCGCAGAGGAAGCCATCACGCCGGAACGAATTGTCGCCTTGGGCCTTTGAATCGTTCACTACCGACTACGGCGATGCTCTAAATGGGGAATCCTCCCCTGGCTGCAGCGCGGAGGATGGATGCCGGTCAATGTGAGCTTGGGGGAAGGTTCTTTCGAGAACTTCACTGTCTATGTCGAGGGGGTGTGGGAGGTAGTTCCCAAGGTGGGTGAATACATCACTCTCGATCGGCGTGACGGAAACCTAGCGCACTGGGCCGTAGAGGCAGTGCGCTATATCGTTGATCGGGGCGACGCGCTTGCAAGAGTGGAAGTGCTCGTGAGCGAAACTGGCCGGGTACGTGGGGGTGCGACTAGGCGACGCTGATGCGCGAAGGTTCGTTGGAGCGGTCGGCCGCAGGTTCACTTAACTGCAACAGCCTTTCAACCAGTCCCGGATATATTGGCTGCCGCGCCCATTCGTTCACGCGACGCGAGCCGGGCGGGACTCACACCTCTCTTCTCCCACCCCGCAAAATGGCCAACCCACGTTTGGTTCGGCCGCGTAAGTCCCGGCACTTACAAACCCGGGGAGCGCGGGCTCAATCAACAAAAGGCACAAGAGCCCGCAACCGATCACCATCGGTCGCGATGAATGCAGGGACAATTAACCCTTCGTCCCTAGAGCGGTCCGGCGTCAGCGATTCGGCGGTGACGTACGGTCGGGCTGATGGAGTCGGTCTCTCCCTCGGGGCTCCTCGCCCGGCCACACCCTTTTGGATGCCTTGGCTTGAACGGAACTTCGGGATGTCCGCAATGGGTCGAAAGCAGACATTGGATACGGAGGCGCGGACCGCTCGCGGTCCCGATTACTAGGCTATCGATTGGGCAGTCCGGCGTTCAGGGATGGTTTAAGGCCGCTGTCACATTCAGCAGGGTCTGCTGGCGTTTTCGGGTCTGGTACTCACCGCCACAACAAGGAGTTCGCACCTTGATCTGACCGGACGGCGCTGACTTAGCCCACATGAGAAAAGAGCGAAGCAGAAATCATCTGCTTCGCTCTCAACCTTCAGACTAGCTTATTGATGAAGTTCAGCCACGCTCCGGCGGCGCCGGAGGTGCAGCCTCCGTTCC
>CBFGZJ010000025.1:0-12812 GCA_965653215.1 uncultured Sphingomonas sp.
TTGGTGGCGGAACGGGCACTCACCCGCCACGGCTACAAGGTCATCACCGCCGAGAATGGTGAAGACGCGCTCGAGGTGATCGCCCGCGGCGAAGAGATCGCGCTGTTGATCAGCGATGTCGTGATGCCGGCAATGGACGGCCCGACCATGGTTCGCGAAGCGCGCAAGAGCCGGCCTGAACTGCCGATCCTCTTCATGTCGGGCTACGCCGAGGAACAATTGCGCAAGTCGATCGATATTGCGAACGTTGCGTTCCTGCCCAAACCATTTTCGGTTCAGGAGCTTGCCGAGGCGGCGCGAAAGGCCTTGTCCGCGAAATAGCTCTTTGCGGCAACGAAACAGCCGCTTATGTCTGCTGTCATGGAAAGCGGGCCGAGCATTTTGATCGTCGAGGACGAACCGCTGATCGCGATGATGCTCGAGGATTTCCTCGATTCTCTCGGCTACCGGGTGAAAGCGAGCGTTGATTCGGTCCAGGATGCTCTCACGGAAACCGAGCGCGGCGGCTTCCATTGCGCGATCCTCGACGTCAATCTGAAAGGCGAAAATGTCTGGCCGGTCGCGGGCAAGCTGCGTGACGCCGGAATTCCGTTCGTGATCGCCACTGGCGGCCATGTCGATCCGCCGCCGCCCGAATTCGCAGAGGTGCCGGTCATCGAAAAACCCTATACGATCGACCGGGTCACTCCCGCTCTGGAGGCGGCGCTGGCGACTGCCTGACCGGACGGGCTTGCCCTCCTAAGATGTTCCCCTCTTGTTCTCATAGAACAAATCATATACGAACCTGTTTGACCGGGGGGTGTTCACCCGCTCGATTGACGAGGAGACAGGGGAATGGCAGCGCAGCTGAAAATCATCGGATCGGGTGGAGACGTAGGCGGAATGGACAGGCAGAAAGCGCTCGAGGCCGCATTGGCGCAGATCGACCGGGCGTTCGGCAAGGGCTCGGCAATGAAGCTCGGCAGCCGCGAGAAGATCGAGATCGAGACGATTTCGACCGGTTCGCTCGGCCTCGACATTGCCCTCGGGGTCGGCGGCATTCCGCGCGGACGGATTATCGAAATCTATGGGCCGGAAAGCTCGGGCAAGACGACCCTCGCGCTCCACGCTATTGCTGAGGCGCAGAAGAGCGGCGGAACGGCCGCCTTCGTTGACGCCGAGCATGCGCTCGATCCGATCTACGCCAAGAAGCTTGGCGTCGACATTGACGAGCTGATCGTCTCGCAACCGGATACCGGCGAGCAGGCACTGGAGATCGTCGACACGCTGGTGCGGTCGAACGCGATCGACGTTCTGGTGGTCGACTCGGTCGCCGCACTGGTCCCGCGCGCTGAGATCGAAGGCGAGATGGGCGACAGCCATGTCGGCTTGCAGGCGCGGCTGATGAGCCAGGCACTGCGCAAGCTGACCGGGTCGATCAGCCGTTCCCGCTGCACCGTCATCTTCATCAACCAAGTGCGGATGAAGATCGGCGTGATGTATGGCAATCCGGAGACTACGACGGGAGGCAATGCGCTGAAATTCTACGCCAGCGTTCGTCTCGACATCCGCCGCACCGGTCAGATCAAGGATCGCGACGATATCGTCGGCAACGCGACGCGCGTGAAGGTCGTCAAGAACAAGGTCGCGCCGCCCTTCAAGCAGGTCGAGTTTGACATCATGTATGGCGAGGGCGTGTCGAAGGTCGGCGAGATTCTCGACCTCGGGGTCAAGGCTGGCCTGATCGAGAAGTCCGGCGCCTGGTTCAGCTATGACTCGACCCGGATCGGCCAGGGACGCGAAAATGCCAAGCAGTTCCTGAAGGACCATCCGGACGTGAGCCAACGCATCGAGAATGCGATTCGCGGCCGCAAGGACGAGGTTGGCGAAGCGCTGATGGTCGGCCCCTCAGGCGACGATCTCGACGAGTAGACCGTACGGGCAGAGGCGGAGTTTTTCAGCTCCGCCTTTCGCTCCTAAAGTTCCGAGATCGCCTGAGGCAGCGGGTCCGCCGTTTCCGGGCGGAGGCGATGTTCGAACAGTCGACGCGGCTCGGTCAGCATGACGAGGATCACGCTCGCCAGTCCGCACCCAGCCATTCCCATGAGGAAGGGAAGCTGCGTGCCATTAAACGCCTGACCGACCAACAGGCCGATAACGGCTCCTCCAATGGTGGCGGTGACCCCTTGTACGGATGCTGCAGTTCCGGCGATCGGACCCATATGCTCCATCGCCAGCGCCCCTAGATTGGCCGCCGAGAAGGCGAAGCTCGCCATGGTCAACCCTTGCAGCACCACGAACAGCCACAGCGGTTCCTCGGCGATTGAGGCCACCCCCAGATGGATCGCGGTGACCAGGAAGAAGGCGAAAGCTCCACTATGGCCCACCCGGCGCAGCCCGTAGCGCCCGACCACGAGCGAGTTACCGAACGATGCAACCGCCATTGGGGCAGCGATGGCCGCAAACACCAGTCCAATTGCGTCGGGCTGGCGGAACACATCGAAGATGATCTGCTGGATCGAGGCGATGTAGGCAGTCAGCCCGCCAAACGCCGCAGTCATCGCCAGCGTGTAGCCGATCGACTGTCGTTCGCTCGCTGCGTGGCGGATCGCAGTCGCGATGTCACCGATCGCAAGAGAACGGCGGTATTCAGGGCGGAGCGTCTCGGGCAGCCGATGCCATGTCCACAGCAGCATGATCAAGCCATGGAGTGCGAGCAGGCCGAAGATCGCTTGCCAAGGGGCCACGAGCAGAATGGCCTGGCCAAGACTAGGGGCGAGCATTGGAACCAGCATGAAGGTCATCATCACCAGGCTCATGATCCGCGCCATCTCTTCGCCTTCAAAG
Source organism: uncultured Sphingomonas sp. (assembly GCA_965653215.1). Classification (GTDB taxonomy): domain Bacteria; phylum Pseudomonadota; class Alphaproteobacteria; order Sphingomonadales; family Sphingomonadaceae; genus Sphingomicrobium. The sequence continues at coordinate 2,827 of CBFGZJ010000025.1, forward strand.
AGATCCCGCGCCAGGGCAGCGGTCAGCACGCGGGTGACCGCCGCCGTCGCCCCCTGGAGGGCCCGTGCCACAATCAGCATGGTGAAGCTGGTGGTGATCGCGCACAGCCCCGCGAAGCCCATGTACATGGAGATGCCGACTGCCAGGATCGGCTTGCGCCCGAAGCGGTCCGCCAATGGCCCCCAGAAGAGCTGGCCGACGCCATAGCCGAGCATGTAGATGACGATGACCAGCTGGCGATCATTCGCGAGCGTAACTCCAAGTTCTTCGCCGATCGCCGGAAGCGCCGGGAGCATGCTGTCGATCGCGAGCGCATTGAGCGCCATCAATGCTGCAAGCATTGCGACGATTTCACGCGCTCCAGGGCGCGGGCCTGAGCCCGGCAAACGATCCGACGAAAATGGCATGGCAGTCCGCTGGAGCAGCAGAATGCCGAATGCAACCCCGGAGTTCCGGCGCGGATTACGAGCAGGCGGCTTGACAGACTGAAGCGACGCTTTGATTCCGGGGATTATTGGAGGGCCGATGAACCAGGGGAACGGGCGTGGCATCGCCCTGCAGTGGCAAATGCTCATCGGCTTCCTGGTCGGCCTGACAGCCGGCCTGATCGTCAACATGGCTGGCCGGGATGCTGCCTGGGTGGACGTGGTGACGACTTATGTGACCGGCCCGATCGGTCAGATCTTCCTGCGGCTGCTGTTCATGCTCGTCATCCCGCTGCTGTTCTCAGCGCTTGTGGTCGGGATAGCGGAGATGGGGGACGTCCGCGCGCTGAAGCGGGTTGGCCTCAGAACTCTCCTGTTCACCATCGCGGTTTCGGCAATTGCGGTCGTCATCGCACTGGCAGTGACCAATCTGCTCAAGCCAGGCGCGGGGGTCGATCCGGCGCTTGCGCGGGAGCTTCTGGCCGGCGCTCGCGAGGGTGCCGGAGCGATCATCAGCGGTCAGGAAGGCAAGCCGCAAGGCGTGAGCGCGTTTCTGGCCATCATTCCCAACAATGTCGTGGCCGCGGCGGCAGACAACGACATCCTCGCGGTCATGTTCTTCGCCCTGGTGTTCGGGATCGGACTGCTGATCACCGACAGCAAGCCGGCAAATCAGCTCCAGGCAGCGATCGAGGGCATCTTCCACGTATCGATGCGGCTGATCTCGCTGATCATCCGTTTCGCCCCGATCGCGATAGCCTGCTTCATGTTCAATCTCGCCGCAGTGTTCGGCTGGGACCTGCTGTTGCGGCTAGGGGCCTATGTCGGCGTGGTGCTGCTCGCGCTCGGCGCGCAGATGTTCATTGTCTATCCGCTTGTGCTCAAGTTGTTTGGCGGGGTTTCGCCGCGCTGGTTTTTCCGCCAGTCGCAGGAGGCGCTGGTGATGGCCTTCTCGACCGCCTCGTCCAACGCCACCCTGCCGACCGCCCTTCGGGTAGCGGAGTTCCGGCTGAAGCTTCCGCCGCGGGTCTCGCGGTTCGTGCTGACGATCGGCGCCACCGCTAACCAGAATGGAACGGCAATGTTCGAAGGGGTGACGGTGCTGTTCCTCGCCCAGTTCTTCGGAGTCGAGCTGACGCTGGCGCAGCAGGCGACGGTGCTCGCGATCTGCATCCTTGGCGGCATCGGCACGGCAGGGGTACCGGCCGGGTCGCTGCCGGTGATTGCCCTAATCCTTGGGATGATAGGGGTGCCGCCCGAAGGGATTGGTCTGGTGCTTGGCGTCGATCGTTTCCTCGACATGTGCCGGACCACGCTCAACGTCGCTGGTGACCTCACCGCCGCGACGGTGGTCGCCAGGGGCGAACCGGATCATCCGCAGATCGTAGACGAAGCCATCGCGCCGCCGCCGCAGCCCGTATGACGGGCCATTTCCTCGATCAGCTGGATCGGCGATACCAAACCATCTTGTGCGACATCTGGGGCTGCGTCCACGACGGGGTCCATCTCTATCCCGGCGCTGCCGAGCGGCTGTACCAGTGGCGCGCGGAGGGCCGGTCGGTGATCCTGATCACCAATGCTCCCAGGACGGCGGAAGCAGTCGCCGAACAGCTCGACGGGATCGGGCTGCCGCGCGGATGCTGGGACGGAATTTCGGCGAGCGGAGAGGCGGGAATCGCCGCGGTCACTCACCCGCCGCGCCCCGTCGGCTTCCTCGGCTGGCCGAGCGATCGCGTTGTTCTGGAAGGCCGCGGAGTTCAGATCGTCCCTGCGGCGCAATCGCAGGAGCTGGTTTGCACCGGCCTCGATGGCGAGCGGCTTCAGGTGGCGGATTATCGAGCGGACCTGGAAGAATGGGCCAGCCGCAACGTGCTGCTGCACTGCCTCAACCCCGATCGGGTCGTGGTTCGCGGCGGTCACCTGGAGCCCTGCGCCGGAGCGCTGGCCGAAGTCTATGAGCAGCTTAGCGGACGGGTGGAATGGTACGGCAAGCCGCACCACGCGATCTACGACCATGCGCTTCAGCTCGCGGGAAATCCCGCGCGAGAATCGGTGCTGGCGCTTGGAGATGGGCTACCCACCGACGTGCTCGGAGCGGCCCGCAACGGCTTTGATTGCGTCTTCGTCAGTGGCGGCATCCACGCCGGCGAGCCGTTTCCGGAGAGCTTCGCGTCCGAGTTCGACCTCGGCACCTGGACTCCCATCGCGGTGGTGAGCGGCCTCGGCTCCCGCTGAGGGGTTCAGGCCAGCTCGGTTTGGCGTTGCTGAACAACGCCGTCTGCAAGCTTGCCGTTCACCTCCGCGAGATGGTCGAACTGCGCCTCATAGGTCGCGAGCCCCTGGCTGACCGAGCGAAGCTCCGCATCCAGACTGGGAAGCTCGCTGTCGGGAAGCATGGCGTCGATCCGATCCCAGCCTGTCCAATCGTCACGCGGCGCAATCCCAAGCACCTGGCCGCGCCGGCTGGAGATCGCGCCACTGGCTCGCGATGTCGCGTGGTTGGGAGTATGGATAACGACCCGCTGCATCGGTTCGAGCAGGTGCGGCGATGCTGCGGCGAGGGCTTCGCTCATTGCCAGCCGCCCGGCGAGCCGGAACGCGAGTTCGCTGCTGTCCACGCTGTGGTAGCTGCCGTCGGTCAGGGTCACGGCGACATCGACGACGGGGAAGCCGAGCGGACCACGCGCCATTGCATCCTTGATTCCCTGTTCGACGGCGGGGATCCACTGTCGCGGGATCGCGCCGCCGGTGATCCGGTCCTCGAAGCGGTAGCCCTCGCCGCGGGGCAGGGGAGACACTTCGATGATGACGTCGCCATATTGGCCGTGGCCGCCTGACTGCTTCTTGTGCCGACCCCGCTGAGTCACTGAGCGCCGAATCGATTCACGGTAGCCGACTGCTGGTGGCCGCGAAGTTGCCTCCACACCATAGCGACGCTTGAGCCGGGCAAGGACTGTGGCCAACTGTTCGGAATTCACCCCCTGGAGGCGCATCTCGTGGCTGGCGTCGTCCTGTTCGAGCCGCAGCGAGACGTCCTCTTCGATCAGCTTTGCGAGAGCACCCGACAGCTTGACGTCATCCTTGCGGTCGGCTGGCTCAATCGCGAGCGTGCAGTTGCGGGCGGGGAGGGTGACGCTGGGAGCCGGCGGTGCAGTCCCGGCGGACAGCCACTGGCCGGCGCGCAACCGGTCGACTTTGCCAAGCGCAACGAGATCGCCTTCCGCTGCCCGCCCGACCTTCTGCATCCGTTCGCCCTGCACGGCGAAAATCGCGCCGATCCGCATTGTCTGCCGATCGCTGTCGTGCAGTTCCGCACCTTCTTCGATCGCCCCGCCAAACACCCGGCAGATGACGGCACGTCCGAGCGTACCGGCGTGGCTGACCTTCAATGCGAGCACCGAGGGAGAGCCAGCGTCCAGCCGCTGCGCCGTGACGCGCGGAGCGGGGGTTTCATGACGAATGGCCTTAAGCAGCCGTCTGACTCCCGCCCCGGAGTTTGCTGAGCCGAACAGGATCGACACGCCAAGATTATCAGCGGTCTCCTTCGCCAGATCGGCGAAAATGGTATCGGGCTCCGGGGTTTGATCGAGCAGGATCTGCTCCAGCAGCACATCGTCATGGTCGGCAAGCCGCTCGAGCAATTGCGCGCGCGCCTCATGTTCCCGCTCCAGCACCTGGTCGGGGATGGCAATGACTTCGGACGGCTTGCCCGGTCGATATTGAAACGCCCGCTCAAGCGCGACGTCAATGAAGCCAGTGATCTTGTCGCCCTGACGGAGCGGCACCTGGCGGGCGATCAGCGGCGTGATGCTCATCGGTTGCAGCGCCGCGATCAGCTCACGGATCGGCGAGTGCGCCTGATCAATCCGATTGACGAAGATCATGTGCGGAACACCAAGCTCGTCGCGGGCCGGATCCGGATCGACGACGACGATCGCCAGATCGCTGGCGGCGACGCCGTACGCGCCGTCCGCCGCGAACCCGATCGAGCCAGGGCAGTCGATCAGGGCATAGTGATCGCCCAGATAGTCGAAGTGCATCGCGTTGAGCTCGGTCGAGCCGCCCCTGGTGCGGGCCTCAACGCTGGAATCCCCGATGCTTGACCCGGCATCGACTGACCCTTGGCGATCGGTGGCTCCGCTGGCGAACAAGATCGCTTCGGCTAGGCTTGTCTTCCCCGCGCCGGCCGGTCCGACCAGCGCGATGACTCGGGTGCCGTTGGCTTCTCCAGGCATGCGACTCTCCTTCGTCCGAATTGCGGGCGCGAGTCGCGAGAAGGCGCGGCTGCGCACTTCGATGCCACAGCGTCGGTCCGTTTCGCGGACTTTGCAAGAGCGGGAACCCGATTTTTGAGGAACGCGAACGCGTGATGAGCGCTCAACCGGCGAGATGCTGAAAGTGAATCAGGGACGGGTCCCGATGGACCGGCATGGGCGCACTGCCTTCACGCCGTGGCAGATGCCCCTCAAGGCGTGGAAGGAGATCGCGAGACGAACCTGGAACCAGAGCTGGATCGACAATACTGGTCTGGTTGCGGCAGGAGTAGCGTTCTACGGCTTCCTCGCCATCATCCCGCTGCTCGGCATCGTCATCCTCGGTTACGGCTTTTTTGCCGAGCCGCAGACAGTCATTCGCAACATGCAGGCGATGACCACGGTGCTGCCGTCCGAGATCGCCGTGCTGATCGGCGAACAACTCATGAATGCGGTTCAGGCGTCCGAAGGCACGAAGGGACTCGCAATCCTCGCTGCCTTTGGAGTCGCGCTGTACGGCGGCACCAACGCTGCAGCGGCGATCATCATGGCGCTCAACATCGCCTACCAGGAAAAGGAAAAGCGGAGCCTGGTCCAATTCTACCTGCTGGCCATCACGATGACCGTTGCGGCGCTGCTGATGCTGTTGCTCGCTCTGGCCGCTACCACTGCCGTCACTTCGCTCGATCGCCTGATCCCGCGCGCTTCCGGTCTATTGGTGGGGGTTGGGAAGGCGGTCTCCTATGTTGCCCTGATCCTCATCGCAGCGTCGGTTGCGGCGACGCTGTATCGCTTCGGTCCCTCGCGTGAGGACGCGCGTTGGGTCTGGATCACGCCGGGTTCGCTCTTCAGCGCCATCGGCTGGTTGCTGCTGACCGTCCTGTTCGGCTTCTATATCACTCGGATCACCAACTACGGCGCAACCTACGGATCCTTGGGAGCGATCGCCGCACTGCTGACCTGGCTTTACCTGTCGGCCTATGTGTTCGTATTCGGCGCGGAGCTGAACAGCGAGGTCGAGCATCAGACCGCCAGGGACAGCACGACTGGAGAGCCAATGCCGCTGGGTAAGCGCGGCGCCTGGGCCGCCGACCATGTGGCCGATCCCGCGGACGATGGGGCGAGCCAAAAAGAGGCCGCGGAAGGTCCGACGCTGGGCGAAGCCGCGCCGGGACCACCAGGAACTGAGTCGGCCAAGGGCGAGTGACCGGCGCTCCCGCGCTTAGGCCGCCGGCAGCAGCCGCTGCTCGCTGGCCATGCGGATCAGAGCCGCCTGCAGCTTCTCGAATGCCCGAACCTCGATCTGGCGGATCCGTTCGCGGCTGACGTCATAGACCTGGCTGAGCTCCTCAAGCGTCTTCGGCTCCTCGGCGAGGCGCCGCTCAGTGAGGATATGACGCTCACGATCATTGAGCGATTCCATCGCCTTGACCAGCAGCTCGTGACGAACACGGCTTTCCTCCGCTTCGGCGATCCGCTCGTCTTGCAGCGGACCGGAGTCGACCAGGAAGTCCTGCCACTGGCCTTCGCCATCGGTGTCCTTGAGCGGAGCGTTGAGGCTAGTGTCGCCGCCCATGCCCATGCGGCGGTTCATCGACACGACCTCTTCCTCGCTGACGCCAAGATCGGTGGCGATCTTGGTCACGTCGGCCGGCTTGAGGTCGCCCTCCTCGAACGCGTCGATCTGGTTCTTCATTCGGCGAAGATTGAAGAACAGCTTCTTCTGAGCCGCGGTGGTGCCAAGCTTGACCAGGCTCCACGACCGCAAAATGAATTCCTGGATCGAGGCGCGGATCCACCACATGGCATAGGTCGCCAGGCGAAACCCGCGATCGGGCTCGAACTTCTTGACGCCCTGCATCAGGCCGATGTTGCCCTCGGAGATGAGCTCGCTCACCGGAAGGCCATAACCGCGATAGCCCATCGCGATCTTGGCCACGAGCCGCAGGTGCGAGTTGACCAGCTTGGCGGCAGCTTCGGTGTCGCCATGCTCGCGCCAGCGCTTGGCCAGCATATATTCCTCTTCCGGAGCGAGGATCGGAAACCGTTTGATCTCGCTCAGGTAACGGTTGAGGCCGGCTTCCCCACCCGTTGCGGGGATTGAAAGTGCCGAACTAACCTGTGCCATGATTGTCATTCTCCCTGGGTCAACGCCGCTGTTGCGGTCGCATCCCTCGCAAATCCTATACCATGAGGGCGCTGAACAATTCCTGCATATCCTGCGGCATCGCGCTCTCAAACCTTAGCCGCTGTTTGGTTACCGGATGTGTAAACCCGAGTTCAGCGGCATGAAGCGCCTGCCGGTGGAAGCCAAGCTCCCGCAGTAGCTCCCGCTGCCGCTGGCTCACCCGTCCATAAGCCGGATCACCAAGCAGGGGGTGACCGATCGAGGCCATGTGAACCCGAACCTGATGCGTCCTGCCCGTTTCCAGCCGGCATTCAACCAGTGCGGATTCCCGCAACGCCTTCAATTTCTTCCAGTGCGTGACCGCACGTTTTCCACGCCCATCCTTAACGATCGCGATCTTCTTTCGATCCGTCGCCGATCGTGCCAGTGGCGCGTCAACGGTGCCGCTCGAATGGACCGGAATGCCGGCCACGATCGCCTTGTAAAGCCGGTCGATACTGTGCGCGGCGAACTGCCGGCTAAGGCCTTCATGAGCAACGTCGGTCTTGGCCACCACCAGCAGGCCGGACGTGTCCTTGTCGATCCGGTGGACGATCCCCGGCCTCGCAACACCGCCAATGCCCGATAACCGCCCCTCGCAGTGATGGAGCAGGGCATTCACGAGCGTGCCCGCCCGGTTTCCCGCGGCGGGATGAACGACCATCCCGGCAGCCTTGTCGACGACCAGCAGATGATCGTCTTCGAAGACGATTGTGAGGGGGATTTCCTCACCGATATTATGTGCCGGTTCCGGCTCGGGAACCTGCAGCGAGAACTGCTCGGTGCCGCGAACCTTTACCGCTGGATCGCGTACCAGTTGGCCTGAAGCCTGGAGCGAACCAGCACGGATCAGCGCTTTCAACCGCTCCCGCGATAACGTCGGCACGGCGTCGGCAAGGGCTCGATCGAGACGCCAGCCCGCATGCGACGGCGACAAGGAAATCACGATGCTCTGATGCCCCCCGGCCATGTTGCAACGATATGGAGCGGGGTGACGGATTTTCAAGGTGATGGGCGCTTGCGCTGATCGGTTCGGTCACTAGACAGGGCGCCCATGGACAGCCTCGACTTCGCCAGCCTGCTATGCTCGCGCCTTTGTCACGACCTCATGTCTCCTGTTGGTGCGCTCAGCAACGGCATTGAGCTTCTCGCCGACGAGCAAGACCCGGAGATGCGCGCGCGCTGCCTGGAATTGCTGTCCGAGAGTGCCCGCACCACGGCCAGCAAGCTCAAATTCTTTCGCCTGGCATTCGGTGCTGCCGGTGGCTTCGGTGAAGAGGTCGACACGCGGGAGCCCCGCGCCGCCCTCGAGGGGTTGTTTGGGCCGGAGAAGCGAATTGAGCTTGGCTGGATGGTCGAGGACGAACGCCTGCCGAAAAGCGCGGTCAAGCTGCTGCTCAACCTCGCAATGATCGCCGGAGACTCGCTAGTCCGGGGCGGCCGGCTGGATGTGGGCGCGGAGCGGAACGGATCTGCGCTGGAACTGGTTATCCGGGCCGAAGGACCCCGCATCGTCCTCGATCCGCAAATCGGCGAAATGTTGGTGAAGGGCCCTGGAGATGCGGCCATTGAGCCGAGAGCGGCGGCGGCCTGGCTGGCCAATGGTTTGGCGCGGCAGGCGGGCGGAGAAATTCAGATGTCGCGGCCGTCGGAGGATGTGCTGCTGATCGGTGCGGCAGTCCACCCGGACCACTAACTCAACATTAACCAGCCCTGTCCATAACCCCGGCATCAGCGCGGGGACCTTTCGCATGGACGATCTGATTGCCGATTTCGTAGCCGAGTGCCGCGAGATGCTCGAAGCTCTCGGTAGCGAGATCGTGGCCTGGGAAGCCGAACCGCACGACCGCGCGCGTCTGGATTCCATTTTTCGCTTCGTTCACACGGTCAAAGGCAACTGCGGATTTTTTGAGTTTCCGCGGCTTGAGGCGTTGAGCCATGCGGCCGAGGATGCGCTTGCCGATGTCCGTGCAGGGCGGCGTCAGGCTGACCCGGCGCTGGTCAGTGCCGTCCTCGCCATCATCGATCAGATTGCGGCCATGATCGCCGCGATCGACGACGGCACCGAATTTCCCGAAGGTGGCGACGCCGCGCTGATCGACGCGTTGGAGATGAGCGAAGCTGGCGACCTCCCTGCTGCCCCGGCAGCGGCGGTGACGGCCGACACCTCGCTCAAGGCTAGCAGCGCGCCGCGGACGATCCGCTTGTCGGTCGAATTGCTCGACCGCGTAATGAGTTCCGTGTCGGACATGGTGCTGGCTCGTAATGAGCTTGCACGGCGGTTACGGGAGGCATCGACCGAGGCCTCGGTGGACGGGGCGTTCGAGCGTCTCTCGGCGATCATCGCCGACATGCGCGATGCAATCACCCGTACCCGGATGCAACGGATCGAAAATCTTTTCACCGGCCTCCCTCGAATGGTCCGCGACCTGTCGGCCGAACTCGGCAAGCAGGTGTTGGTCGATATCGACGGAGGAGATGTCGAGCTTGATCGCGAAATGATCGAGATGATCCGCGATCCGCTGACCCACATCGTTCGCAACGCGATCGATCATGGCATCGAGCAGCCGGCTGAGCGCCTGAAGGCCGGCAAGCGGGAGATCGGGGTCCTTTCGGTATCCGCGCGCCAGTCCGGCAATCAAATTCTCATCGACATTGCCGACGATGGCCGGGGCATCAATGGCGACCGGCTAATCGAAAAAGCGTTAGCCGCGGGAATTCTGAGCAGCAGCGAAGCCGCTCGGCTGCCGGACCGCGAACGCTACGCCCTGATCTTCGAGCCTGGCCTGTCTACCGCGCAGGCTGTCACTGCAATTTCCGGCCGAGGCGTCGGAATGGACGTGGTCCGTTCCAACGTCGAACGGATCGGCGGCGTGGTCGAAGTGGACAGTTCCCCGGGACGCGGAACGCGGATGACCCTGCGGGTGCCGCTCACCCTGACAATTATTCCGGCGCTGACGGTGAGCATCGGCACACAGAGCTTTGCAGTCCCGCGCGCGGCCATTGAGGAAATCGTTCGCGGGTCAGGAGAGTCCGTGGAGCTGTCAAAGCTTGGGGGCGCCATGTTCGCCACCATTCGCGGTCGCCGAGTCCCATGCGTGACGCTCGCGACGGTACGCGTGCAGAAGCCGGGGGAGGAAG
>CBFGZJ010000026.1:0-12383 GCA_965653215.1 uncultured Sphingomonas sp.
GATGGAGAGGATGCCGCGCAAGGTCCTGTCGGCGTCAACGACGGGCAGCCGGCGAACCCGGATGTCGCTCATGTTGTTCGCGACGCTGTTCAAGCTGCCGCACCGGAGAGAGACGGTAGTCGAGTTTCATGGCCGCGAGATGAAGCTGTCCGCTCGCCCTCCGCAGAAGATCTCGATTGATGGAGAGATTGCGGCCGTCACTCCCGTGACCGTATCGGTGGCACGCGCTGCGGTGTGGGTGGCGGCTCCGAGGGGATAGCACCCGCTTCGTCATTCCCGCGAAAGCGGGAACCCAGTTTTGGTTCCTTGCTGGGTCCCCGCTTTCGCGGGAATGACGGGGAAAGAGAGCTACCCCAATCGCGCCAGCGCCGCGCTCAACCGCTCCGCTTCCGCCGATCGGGCCTCATGATCCGCACGCGCCTTCTCGACCGCTTCGGGCTTGGCGCGTTCGGTGAAGCTGGGGTTGCCAAGCCGCGCCGCCAGGCTGTCGCGTTCCTTCTCCGCAGCACCGATGGCCTTGGATAGCCGCCCACGCTCCGCTTCGAGATCGATCGCCTCGCCGAGTGGGAAGGCGATCGTCACGCCGTCGACAAGGATTTGAGCCGAACCCGCAGGGATGCCGTCGGTTTGAACGGGCTCGCCTAGCTTGGCCATGCGGGCGATCGTCGCCGCATTACGCTGCAGCCGATCCAGCATCGCGCCATTTTCGCCGATGATGTGCGGAGTCAGTGAAGCACTCCATGGCACGTTCAATTCAGCGCGCATTGCCCGCGCCTCAGCAATGATCCGGACCAGTGTATCGATAGCTCCAGCCGACGCTGAATCGCGCTCGGCTTGCGGCTCCGGCCACTCGGCGACGATCAGGTCGTAAGGCCGCTCGCCCATGCTGTGCCACAGCTCTTCCGTGACGAACGGCATGAACGGGTGGAGCATGACCAGGATCTGATCGAACGCCCATGCCGCGACGGCCTTCGTCTCTTCGTCGAATGCGCCCTTTACCAGCTCGACATACCAGTCGCAGAAGGTGCCCCACACGAAGTGGTAGATCGCGTCCGCCGCTTCATCGAAGCGGAACGCAGCCAGCGCGCGGTCGAGCCGGGCCAGCGTCTCCACCACCTCGCCGATGATCCAGCGGTTGACCGGCAGTTCGGCGGAAGGCGCGGCAATGCTAACTGACGCCCCTACCCCATTGCCCTTCAGGAAACGCGCTGCATTCCACAGCTTGGTTGCGAAGTTGCGATAGCCCTCGACGCGTTTCTCATCGAGCTTGATGTCGCGGCCTTGGCTTTCCATTGCCGCCAGCGTGAACCGCAGCGCATCCGCGCCATATTTGTCGATCAGTCCGAGCGGATCGAGGGTGTTGCCCTTCGACTTGGACATCTTCTGGCCCTGTGCGTCGCGGACCAGACCGTGCAGGTAGAGCGTCTTCCACGGGACCTCGCCCATGAACTCGATGCCCTGCATCACCATCCGAGCGTCCCAGAAGAACAGAATGTCGAAGCCGGAAATCAGCACGTCGTTCGGATAATGGCGGGCAAGGTCAGTGCCGGCCCGCGGCGTCCATTCTCTTCGCCCCTCCCCTTCAGGGGAGGGGTTGGGGGTGGGGCGGCTGGAGCTGCTCGGCTCCCCCACCCCTCCGCCGCTTCGCGGCTCTTCCCCTCCCCTGAAGGGTAGGGGTTTTTCATCGGCTGCATCCGGCCAGCCGAGTGTCGCGAAGGGCCACAGCGCTGAGCTGAACCAGGTGTCGAGCACGTCTTCATCACGACGCAGCGGCTTGTTTCCGGCCTCGGCCCGCGCCTCCTCCTCCGTCTCGGCCACATAGACCGTGCCGTCATCGTCAAACCACGCCGGAATCCGATGACCCCACCAGAGCTGGCGCGAGACGCACCACGGTTGGATATTCTCGAGCCAGTTGAACCAAGTCTTGGCCCAGGTCTCCGGGACGATGTTGATCTTGCCCGAGCGCACCGCCTCGATTGCGGGTTTTGCGAGCTTTTCCGCATCGACATACCATTGATCGGTCAGCCACGGCTCGATCACCACCCCCGAGCGGTCGCCGAACGGCGTAGCGATCGTACGGTCCTCGACCTTCTCGAGTGCGCCTTGAGCATCAAGCAGGGCGACCACCTGCTTGCGCGCCTCGAAGCGGTCCAAGCCGAGCAGTTCTTCGGGAATGCCGCCGCACTGCACGATGCATCCCTGTGCATCGAGCATGTTCAGCATGTCGCGCGGCTGGATTCCGGCGCGGCGGCCGACCTCATAGTCATTGAAGTCGTGGCCCGGGGTGACCTTGACCGCGCCGCTCCCGAGCTCCGGGTCGGCATGCTCGTCGGCGATGATCGGCACCTCTCGGCCGGTGATCGGCAGGCGGACCAGCTTGCCGACCAACGCTCTGTAACGCTCATCCTCCGGATGAACCGCGATCGCCATGTCGGCCAGCATCGTCTCGGGCCGGGTCGTCGCGACGTGGATCACGCCCGACCCATCGGCCAGCGGATATTTCAGGTGCCAGAACTTGCCCTGTACCTCGCGTGTCTCGACTTCCAGATCACTGATCGCGGTCTGGAATTTGGGGTCCCAGTTGACCAGCCGCTTGTCGCGGTACAGCAGCTCGCGGCGGTAGAGCTCGACGAACACCTTGGTGACGGCCTTCGAGAAGCCCTCGTCCATCGTGAAGCGCTCGTTGGCCCAGTCGCAGGAAGCGCCGAGCCGCCGCAGCTGGCGCGTGATCTGGCCGCCGCTTTCGTCTTTCCACTGCCAGACGCGCTCCAGGAACGCTTCCCGGCCAAGGTCGGTACGCTTTTTCTGTTCTTGGTCGAGTTGGCGCTCCACCACCATCTGGGTCGCGATCCCGGCATGATCGGTGCCGACCACCCAGAGAGCATCCTTGCCCTGCAGCCGCGCATGGCGAATGAGAATGTCCTGCAGCGTATTGTCGAGCGCATGGCCGATGTGCAGCGAGCCCGTGACATTGGGCGGTGGCATGACAATTGTGAAAGCGGTCGCGTCGTTGCGAGCAGGGCGGAACAATCCTTGCTCTTCCCAGTGAGCATACCAGCGGGCCTCGATCGGGCCCGGCTCAAACGTCTTTGAAAGCTCGGTCATCGCGGCGGCGGTTAGCCGGACCGGCGGGACGCTTCAACCGCGCTCGCAATGACGATGCTACAGCGGCGTCCCGGTGATGCGCGAGATCTCCCGCTTCACATGCTCTTCGACAATGTCGGGCAGATGCTTTTCGAGCCAATCCTTGAGGATCGGGCGAAGCATTTCACGAACCATCGCCTCGAGCGGATTGACCTGCGGCGCAGGGGAGGTTGCAGCCACCTGCTGCAGGTTCGCCAGCGTTTGACGGCTTGATTCCGCGATGGTTTCGGAAACCAGCGGCGGCCCAAGATCGACCGGCTCCGGCTCCGGTTCCGGCGCGATTGGCGCAACCGCAGGCTCGCTCCACGGCGTCGCATCGGCAACTTCGTCGAGCTCGAGGATGTCATCCTCGGGTTCGGGTGCCGTAGGGGGCTTGAGATTGGAGGATACCGTTCCCCGAAGTTCCTTTTCTTCGGCGATCACTTTCTTGATCGACGCAAGGATGTCTTCCATCGACGGTTCGCGGGCGGGTTCAGTCATCGCGTCTTCTATCGCTTAACGGGATGGTGAAGTCACCCCCGCCTCTTCCTGCGGCGTGACAGTGCGGGTCGAGGCCGGCACATGGCGCCGGTCCCCTGCCCAATCGCTCCAGTCGCGTGCGACCTGGCGGTAGTTCCCGAGCGGATCGTACAGTGGCCCGCCTTCGAGCCCGAGGTCGTCGGCTTCGGCCTGACCCATCGCGTTCAGCAGCTGGAAGCCCGCGACATAGGCGTCGCGCCTGGCGGTCACCAGCAGCACCTGGGAATTGAGCAACTCCTGCTCCGCGTCGAGCACGTCGAGGATGGTGCGCGTGCCAACGCTATTTTCCGCCCTTACGCCCTCCAGCGCCAGCTCATTGGCTTTGACGGCCAGTTCATTGGACGAGATCGCTTCCAGCGCAGCTTTGTAATCGGCGAACGCCGAACGGGTCACGGACACGACCGACCGCTCGGTCTCGATCCGCTGCTCGAGCAAGCGGCCCTCGATCGCCTGGCTCTGCCGGATCCGTGCAGCCGGCAGCCCGCCCTGATAAAGAGGCACCCGTCCGACCAGCCCGACGCTGGTTTCGGTGCCGGTGCGGGTCTCCTCAAACGTCGTGGGGTTGATGCCTGGAGCGCCACGCAGCGTGTTGACATAGGTTCCCGACGCGACACCGGACACGGTCGGTAGACGCTGGGCGCGAGCGACTGAAACGTCATAGCGGGCGGCTTCCGCCTGTCGCGTGATTGCAATGAAATCGGGATTATTCGCCAGCGCAACCCGGACCGCCTCGTCGGCCGTGGCCGGAAGCGGCGGCAGCGGCGGCGGCGGCGCCAGATTGCCGGGGCGCTGGCCGATCACTCGGCGGTAATTCTCCTCACTCGCGGTGAGCCGCCCCTGGGCCAGGAACAGCCGTGAGCGGGCAAGCGACAGCCGGGCTTCCGACTGGGCGACGTCGGTGCGGGTCAGGTCGCCGATCTGGAACCGGTCGCGAGTGGCCTCGAGGTTTGTCTCGAGCACCTTCACATTATTGGCGTTGAGCTCAACCGTCGCCCGGTCGCGCATCACATCCATGTAGGCGGCAACCGCCTCGGTGAACACGTCGCCCTCGATCGCGCGCAGGGTAGCTCGACCGGCCTCGACCCGAGTTCGGGCCGCCCGGACAGAGTTGCGGACGCTTCCACCACTGTACAGAGGGAGACTGACGTCGACCCCACCGGTGAGCTGCGGCCCCTTGCTTGCGGTCGTCTGAAGGACCCCCCTGCGCGTCAGGTCGCGGTTGATGCCGATTTGGCCCGACACCGTCGGGCGACCACCGGCTCGCGCGATCGCCACGTCGGCGTCATTCGCCTTCAGCGACTCCCGCTCCGCATTCAGAGTGGGATTGACCCGGTAAGTCGTTGCCAGCGCTTCACGCAGCGTGTCCGCGAGAGCAGGGCTAGAAGCCAGCAGCGCTGTCGCCGCGGTCATCGCACCAAACACTCTCACGCGACATCCCCTCAAAAGGTAAAAGCAACCGGGCGCTCAAATCCCGGCAGCTCGGCAGCATTGACATCGGCGATCGACCGCATCCCGACACGGTCGCCGACCTTCGATCCGACGACCAGCCGGCAGACCCCCTGCTCCTTCACCACCGCCCCCAGGCGACCTCCGTCGCCAAGTTGCGCAAGGATGGCATCGGGCAACGCGGCAATGGCTGAGTCGATCAGGATCAGATCATAAGGCGCATTCGCGGCCCACCCCTGATGGAGTGGACCGGTGACAGGCTGCACCCGAGCAATGCTTGGAGTGAGCAAATCCTGGCCAAGGGCGACAACGTCCAATCCGATCTCCGCCAGCACCGCCGCCGAATAACCGGTCGCGGCACCGACCACCAAGGCCCGCTCACCCGGCCTCGGTTCAAGGGCACTCAACAGTCGGCCAAGGACGATCGGCGGAGACAAGGCCCGCCCCTTGCCAATCGGCACGACGACGTCCGCATAAGCGATCGGCCACTGCTCGGCAGGAATGAAGCGCTCCCGCGGCACTGTTCCCATGGCCGCGAGCACGCCACGGTCGATGACGCCGAGCGGGCGAAGCTGGCTATCGATCATGGCCCGGCGGGCGGCGGCAAATTCTAGGCTGTCCGGAGGCCGGGTCACGACTGTCCTATGTCTTCGATACAGTGGAGGTTCAATCCGCTCTTAGCGGCGGGAGCGGGTCACGCCAAGCATCTGAACACCGTCTGACGAATTCAAAAATTCGGAGGGTGCGGCTAGCTGTCGATGCCGAACCCGATCTTCAGGGAGACCTGATACCGATCGACGGTCTGGTTGGCGATGTGACCGCGGACTTCCGTAACCTCGAACCAGAGCAGATGATTAACGGTCTTCGCTGTTCGAGCGATTGCGGACTGAATTGCATCTTCGACGCTGGCCGATGACGTGCCCACGACTTCGATGACCTTCATGACATCGGACATGGCGGACCTCCCTGTTTGATCAGCCGCGCGTGGCGGCAATTAGAGAATTCGTGAGGCGCCCCGCCAGTTCCCCGTGGGTCAGGCCATGGTGGGAATGATGAACGCGCTCTCCCCCTGCGCGCCGCCATCCGGCCACCGCTGGGTCACGGTCTTGGTCTTGGTCCAGAAGCGCACACCTTCCATGCCGTGTTGGTTGATGTCGCCGAAGCCCGATCGCTTCCACCCGCCGAAGGTGTGATAGGCCACCGGCACCGGGATCGGCACGTTCACGCCGACCATTCCGACATTCACCCGGGCGGCGAATTCGCGCGCGGCGTGTCCGTTGCGCGTGAAGATGGCGACGCCATTGCCATATTGGTGCTCGCTCGGCAGCCGAACCGCCTCTTCGAAATCGCGAGCGCGGACCATCTGCAGCACCGGCCCGAATATCTCCTCCTGGTAGGAGCGGAAACTCGGTTTCACATGGTCGAACAGGGTGGGGCCAATGAAGAAGCCCTGCTCATGGCCCTGCAGTGAGAAGCCCCGGCCATCCACTACCAATTCACCGCCTTCGTCGGCGCACATCTGGATATAGTCCTCGATACGCTTGCGGTGGGCTGCGTTCACGACCGGCCCATAATCCGCATCCGGATCGGTGGAGACACCGACACGCAGCTTGTCGATTGCGGATACGAGCCTATCACGCAGGGCTTCCGCGGTGTCGTCCCCGACCGGAACGACGACCGGCAACGCCATGCAGCGCTCACCGGCTGAACCGAAGGCAGCGCCCGTCAAATCGGTGACGACCTGATCAAGGTCAGCATCAGGCATGACGATGCCGTGGTTCTTGGCGCCGCCGAACGCTTGGACCCGCTTTCCATTCGCGGTGCCGCGCGAATAGATATAGTGGGCAATGTCGCTGCTTCCGACGAAGCTGATCGCCTTGATCTCCTCCTGATCAAGGATCGCGTCGACCATCTCCTTGTCGCCATGAACGACCTGGAGAATGCCATCGGGGAGTCCGGCCTCCTTCATCAGTTCGGCAAGCCGCACCGGAACCGACGGATCGCGCTCGCTGGGCTTAAGGATGAACGCATTGCCGCAGGCGATCGCAACCCCGAACATCCACATCGGGATCATCGCCGGGAAGTTGAATGGGGTGATGCCAGCGACGATCCCAAGTGGTTGCCGCATAGAATAGACATCGATGCCGGGCCCGGCGCCCTGGGTATATTCACCCTTAAGTGCATGCGGGATGCCGCATGCGAACTCGATCACTTCAAGCCCACGCTGGATGTCGCCTTTGGCATCGTTGACGACCTTGCCATGTTCGGACGACAGGAGCCGGGCGAGTTCTTCCATGTTCTGTTCGACCAATTGATTGAACCGGAACATGACTCGGGCGCGGCGCTGCGGGTTGGTTGCCACCCAGCCGGGCAGCGCGGCATTGGCCGCTTCCACCGCGCGCTGCAGATCGGATGCAGTTCCAAGCAGGACCTGGGCCTGGACCGTGCCTTGGTTGGGATCGAACACGTCGCTGCTCCGGCCCCCCGGAGGCTCGCTTGCGCCCGCTATGAAATGATCGATGATGCGCATGGCCATGTTCTCAATACGAAAAATGTCGTCGCGAATTCCCTAGCGTGAACATTTTGCGTGCGGAAGGCAGCACGAAGCCACGCAGCGAAGCCTTCCCCTGGCGCGTTAGGATCGAGGAATTGGATTGCCTGATTGCGATCCGCATTTCATTGGCGGTGAGACATGCCTCGTAAAATTTCTTCCGGCCTGCCCTCCCGCAGACAGATCTTGGAATTCATCGAGAGTTCCGGACAGCCCGCCGGAAAACGCGAAATCGCGCGCGCCTTCGGCCTGTCCGGCCATGACAAGATCCTGCTCAAGGCGTTGCTCAAAGACATGGCCGACGAAGGGCTGATCGACTCCTCGCCGGGCCGCGCTTTCCACAAGGCCGGGGGGGTACCGCGAGTGACAGTGCTCCGCGTCGCAGAAGCGGACGACAGCGGGAATGTCTGGGCCGTCCCGGAAAATTGGCAGGGCGAAGGTCCAGCGCCACGGCTTCGGGTCATCGAAAAAGGCCGCCGGAGCGCGCTGGGGGTCAACGACCGCATCCTCAGCCGCACCGAAGAACGTGGCGCGGGTCTGGTCGCCCACCCAATGAAGAAATTGGCGCGATCGGCCGAGCTTCTGCTCGGGGTTGTTCATCGGGAAGGCGAACGCTTCTGGCTGCGCCCGGTGGACAAACGCGAACGGCGCGAGCTTCCGATCTCCGACTTGGGCTCAGCCGAGGTTGGCGACCTCGTGCTTGCGGAGCCGTCTGGCCGCCCTCCGCGGGTAAGCGCCCGGGTGGACGCGATCCTGGGCGATCCGTTCGCCCCCCGCAGCTTCAGCCTCATCGCGATCCACAAGTATAGCCTGCCGCACGAGTTTGGCGATGAGGTGATCGAGGAGGCAAGGACAGTTGCACGCCAGGCCCTCGGCGAGCGCGAAGACCTGCGCCACCTGCCGATCGTCGCCATCGATCCCGCCGACGCGCGCGACCATGACGATGCGATCTGGGCGGAAGCACGCGAGGACGGCGGCTGGAACGCGATCGTCGCGATTGCCGACGTCAGCTTCTACGTCCGCCCCGGCTCCGCGCTCGATCGCGAAGCACGGCGCCGCGGCAACAGCGTCTATTTCCCCGACCGGGTCGTGCCGATGCTGCCGGAGGAGCTGTCCGCAGACATCTGCTCCCTCAAGGAGGGCGAGGATCGCGCCGCGATGGCGTGCCACCTGGTGGTCGGCAAAGATGGAGTGCTGAAATCCTGGCGTTTCTCGCGCGCGGTGATCCGGGTCGCGGCCAACATCGCCTATGAGGACGCGCAAGCCGCAATGGATGCCGCAAGCGAAGCTCGGATCGAAGTGTCTTCGCCAACCTGCTGGATGCCCGAGATCGAGGGGCCGGTGCCCAAGGAGCTGGTCCACACCGCGCTCAAGCCGCTGTGGGGATGCTGGCAGGCGCTGTTCGCGGCCCGGCAGAAGCGGGAGCCGCTCGAGCTCGACCTGCCCGAACGTCAGATCGCCCTCGACGAGAAAGGTCGCATCCTGTCGGTCGAGCCCCGCCAACGGCTCGATGCGCACCGGCTGGTCGAGGACTTCATGATCGCCGCCAACGTGGCCGCCGCCAAAGCGTTGGAGCACAAAAAGTCGCCGGTGATGTATCGCGTGCATGAAGCGCCCGGCCGCGAGAAGCTGACTGCCTTGAAGGATTATCTGGCGACGTTCGGTGTTGAGTTCGCGCTTGGGCAGGTCATTCGTCCCGCCACCTTCAATCGCATCATCGAGCGCGTCGGCGACAGCGATGCCCGTCCGGAAATCATGGAGCAGCTCCTGCGGGCGCAGACTCAGGCGCGCTATTCTCCGGAGACGCTCGGTCACTTTGGGCTCGCGCTTGGCTCCTACGCCCACTTCACCTCACCGATCCGCCGCTACGCCGACCTGCTGGTCCACCGTTCGCTGGTCGGTGCGTACCGGCTTGGCGAGGGCCGTCTTCCGCCAGGTGATGAGGAGCGGTTCACTGAAATTGGCGAACAAATATCGATGCTTGAGCGCCGTGCCATGGAGGCTGAGCGTGAGACGGTAGACCGCTATGTCGGGGCCTATCTGGCGGACCGGGTCGGCCAGCTGGTCGAATGCCGGATCACGGGCGTGCAGCCGTTCGGCTTCTTCGCCACGGTCGAGGGTCTCGGCGGAGACGGGCTGGTGCCGGCTGCGATCCTTGGAACGGAGTATTACCGCTACGATGAGACTACCAAAATGTTGGTCGGCGAGAACAGCGGCGACAGCTATCGCGTCGGTCAGCGGCTGACTTTACGATTGGCGGAGGCCAACCCCATCTCCGGGGCGTTGCAATTCGAGCTGCCGGAAGGCCGCGGAGCCGCCGGCCCGCGACGCGACCGGATGCGCTCTGGACCGCGCCGCGGGAGGCCGGGGAACATCCGCCACCAGTCCCGCCGCAGCTAAGCTGCAACATTCCCGGTGCCGGGCGGTTGTGCCCGCAGACAGGATGGACCCATGGCCAATTACAAGATCGCGATCGTCGTCGGCAGCCTCCGCAAGGACAGTCTCAATCGCAAGATTGCGCGCTCGATGTGCGCGCTGCGCGGGGACAATCTCGAATGCGGCATGATCGAAATCGGCGATCTTCCGCTGTTCAACCAGGACTTGGAGGCCACTCCACCCGAACAGTGGGTCCTCTTCCGCGAGCGGATCAAGGCGGCGGACGGTGTTCTGTTCTGCACCCCCGAATATAATCGCGGGGTGCCGGGAGTGCTCAAGAACGCGATTGACGTTGGCTCGCGCCCCTATGGCCATAGCGTGTGGGACCGCAAACCGGCCGCGATCATCAGCGCCTCACCCGGAGCGATTGGCGGCTTCGGGGCCAACCATCAACTTCGCCAGGCCTGCGTGTTCCTCAACATGCCGGTGATGCAGCAGCCTGAGGCCTATCTCGGCCATGTCACCGACGATAGCTTCGACGGGGATGGTTGCCTCAAGGATGGCCCGCTCAAAGACATCGTGACGAAGCTCGCCCACGCCTTTCATGACTGGGTCGACATGATCCTGCGGTCGCGCGAGCTCCTGCTGACGACGGCGAGTTAGCTGGCGCTCACAACCGCGGCAGGGTCACTCCTCGCTGGCCCATATATTTACCGGCCCGATCGGCGTAGCTGACTTCGCACGGCTCATTGCCCTTCAGGAACAGGAACTGGCACGCCCCTTCATTGGCATACACCTTGGCCGGCAACGGAGTCGTGTTCGAGAATTCCAGCGTCACATGGCCTTCCCAGCCGGGCTCAAGCGGCGTGACGTTGACGATGATTCCGCACCGCGCATAGGTCGATTTGCCGAGGCAGATGACGAGCACGTCACGCGGCACCCGGAAATATTCCACAGTCCGGGCCAGCGCGAAGCTGTTGGGCGGAATCACGCACACATCAGTCTGCCGGTCGACAAAACTATGGGCGACAAAGTCCTTCGGATCGACGATCGCATTGTCGACATTGGTGAAGATTTTGAACTCGTCTGACACCCGCGCATCATAGCCGTAGGAGGACAGGCCAAAGCTGATGCACCCCTGGTTACGCTGCGCTTCTACGAAGGGCTCGATCATGCCGTGATCAAGCGCCTGCTCACGAATCCAACGGTCGGACTGAATGCTCATGGCGCGTGCGTAACGGGTCCGCGAACGCGCGTCATCACCGGCCCTGAGTGAAGTCAGATTTTCTGTGGACGATCGATTATGTCAGGAATGTTGCATTTGCAGACCCTGCGCGCCCTGCGACCCAGATTATCCACATGGACATCCACAAGCGAAGCAATTGGGCGCTGGAGCCAGCCGGGAGTCGGGCGTAATGCGCTCCCCCCATGGCTGAGCTTTATCGAATCGACGGGTCAACCGAGGCAGCCTCAGCAACCCTGCTGCCACAGAACGTCGAGGCGGAAGCAGCGCTGCTCGGCGCGTTGATGGTCGACAACCGGCTGGTCGAAGATGTCCAGCTCAAGCTCAAGCCGCTCCACTTCTTCGAACCGCTGCATGGCCGCATCTATGATGCGATCCTGCGCATGACCGACAAGAACATGGTCGCCAATCCGGTGACGCTGCGGCCGATCTTCGAATCGGACGAGGCTATGAAGGAGGTCGGCGGCGCGTCCTATTTGGCGCAGCTGACCGGCTCTGGCGCGGCGATCATCGGCGCTCGTGATTTCGCCCAGCAGATCTATGACCTGGCACTTCTCCGTGCGCTGATCGGGGTTGGACGGGAAATGGTCGAGAAGGCGCTCGATACCAGCGAGGAGGTCGCTCCTCTCTCCCAGATCGAGCGGGCCGAGACCGAGCTTTACAAGGTCGCCGAAGAGGGCGGCAATGAAGGCAAGGTCAAAGCCTTTGGGGAAGCCACCCGGCTGGCGCTGGAGCAGGCTGAGCGGGCGCTCAACAGCGGCGGCCACCTGTCCGGCGTCACCACCGGTCTCGACAGCGTCAACACCAAGATCGGCGGCATGCACCGGTCCGACCTGATGATCCTCGCCGGCCGTCCTGGCATGGGCAAGACGTCGCTGGCGACCAACATCGCCTTCTCGGCCGCCCAGCGCTATCAGCGCGATCTGGAGGACGGAATCGAGCCGGCCAAGTCCGCCGGAGCAGCCGTCGCCTTCTTCAGCCTGGAAATGTCGGCCGACCAGCTGGCGACGCGTATCCTCGCCGAACAGTCGGGCATTAGCTCCGAAAATCTGCGCATGGGCAAGATTAGCCAGAAGGAGTTCCGCGACCTGGCGCGCGCCGCGG
>CBFGZJ010000027.1:0-12255 GCA_965653215.1 uncultured Sphingomonas sp.
CCCGCGCGGGATGCTCCCGGCGACGAGGGCCTTGCCGGCCGCCTCAATGGCGGCGACCTCCTCGCCCAGCTTGGGATGCTCGAGCGATTCCTTGAGCGACCGCATAGTCGGCTCAATCGAGCTCAGATCCGTGTGGCTGGCCGCGAGTGGACCATCGGGGACCTGTCTCAGCTCGACACGCCGGCGCCGTTCATCGCCATGATGCCCCAGTGGGACTTCCTCGATTTCCTGCGGGACGAGGCCGCTGCCTTTCCCGGATTCAGGCTGGAGATGGAATGCCCGGTCGAGACGTTCATCGACGAGCGCGGAGCGATCACTGGCGTGCGGACTCGCGACGGCCGCGAACTGCGGGCACGGCTGACGCTTGCCGCCGATGGACGATCTTCAATCGCGCGCAACATCCTGCCGGTCGAAGATCTCGGCGCGCCGATGGACGTGTTCTGGTTCCGGCTCGGCAAGTCGGACCCCGCGTCCGATGCGTTGCGTGGCAATGTCGAGCGCGGCCGGCTGTTCGTCATGATCGACCGTGGCGACTATTGGCAGTGCGCCTTCCTCATCCCCAAGGGTGCGGCCGAAGCCTATCGCGCGCGCGGGATCGAAGGATTTCGCGCCGAGGTAGCTTCGGTCGCTCCGCCGGACGTTCAACTCGCCGATCTTGACGAGATCAGCGACCTTCACCTGCTTACGGTCAAGCTCGACCGCCTCACCCGCTGGTGGAAGCCGGGCCTGCTGGTGATTGGCGATGGTGCCCACGCCATGTCTCCGATCGGCGGGATCGGGATCAACCTCGCGATCCAGGATGCGGTCGCCGCCGCCAACATCCTTGCCGGTCCGCTGGCACGCGGCGAAGACGTCGATCCGCTGTTGCACAAGGTCGAGCAGCGGCGGCTTTTCCCGACGCGGGTGATCCAGCAGGCGCAGAAGACCGCCCAGGACGCGATCATCGGCCGTCTGCTTCAGCCGGGCGAGGCCATCCGCGAAGCGCCGCTGCCCGTAAGGCTACTCGACCGTTTTTCGCTGCTCCGCCGCCTGCCGGGAAGGCTGATCGGGCTTGGCGTCAGGCGCGAGCGGGTTCGCTCGCCAGTTGCCCCTGCTGCTGCGAGCCCTTCATCGCCGTCTCGAGGTTCGTGACGATCGCATCGAAGAACTGCTCGGTCGTCATCCACGCCTGATCCGGGCCGACTAGAATTGCGAGGTCCTTGGTCATCTGGCCGCCTTCGACCGTCTCCACGCACACCCGCTCGAGGGTCTCGGCGAAGCGCACCACGTCGGGCGTGTTGTCGAACTTGCCGCGATACTTGAGGCCCCCGGTCCAGGCGAAGATCGAGGCGATCGGGTTGGTCGAGGTCGCCTTGCCCTGCTGGTGCATGCGGTAGTGACGGGTAACCGTTCCATGCGCGGCTTCGGCCTCGATCGTCTTGCCGTCGGGGGACATCAGCACCGAAGTCATCAGTCCGAGCGAGCCAAAGCCCTGGGCAACCGTATCCGACTGAACATCGCCGTCATAATTCTTGCAGGCCCAGACGAATTTGCCCGACCACTTCAGCGCGGAGGCAACCATGTCGTCGATCAGGCGGTGCTCGTAAACAATTCCGGCTGCCTTGAACTTCTCGGCGAAGCCCTCCTTGTCGAACACTTCCTGGAACAGGTCCTTGAAGCGACCATCGTAGGCCTTGAGGATGGTGTTCTTGGTCGACAGATAGACCGGCCAGCCAAGCGACAAACCATAGTTGAACGAAGCGCGCGCGAAGTCGCGGATCGACTCATCCAGATTGTACATGCCCATCGCCACTCCGGGCGCGTCGAAGTCGAACACGTCGAGGTCGATCTTGTCGCCATTCTCGCCTTCCCACACCAGGTCGCCGAACGCATGACGGCCGACGACGATCGGATCGGTCCAGCCCGGCACCAGGCGCGGGACATTGGAGATGACGATCGGTTCGCGGAAGACGACGCCGCCAAGGATGTTGCGGATCGTGCCGTTGGGCGACTTCCACATTTTCTTGAGGCCGAACTCCTCGACCCGCGCTTCGTCGGGAGTGATGGTCGCGCACTTCACGCCGACGCCATACTGTTTGATCGCGTTGGCGGATTCGATCGTGATCTGATCGTTGGTCTCGTCCCGCTTCTCGACGCCGAGATCGAAGTAGATCAGGTCCACGTCGAGGTAGGGCAGGATCAGCCGCTCGCGAATCCACTTCCAGATGATGCGGGTCATCTCATCGCCGTCGAGCTCCACGAGCGGAGTGGCTACCTTGATCTTGGACATCGATTTTTCCTGTAGGATGAGGCGTTGGCGGGCGCCTTAAGGCGGGTAAGGGGACATGGCAACCGGGCCGATTGTGCCGCTCTGCCGGTCTCTCTAAAGAAGCCGCTATGCCTGCCATCCAAAACCCCGACAGCCAGTTGACCGCAGTCAAGTGGCGCTTTCCCTCTGTCCACCCCGAAGGTCGCAAATATGTGGTGATCGCCGGGGCAGTGGCGATCGGCGTCTATCTTTTGATCAGCAATGCCCTCGGCTGGCTGCTGATCGGGCTGACGATCTGGGTCGCGGCCTTCTTCCGTGATCCGGTGCGAACAACGCCAAGCCGCTCCAATCTCGTGATTGCGCCGGCAGATGGACTGGTGACGATGATTACCCAGGTTCCGCCGCCGCCCGAGCTTAGGGGCCCCGAGGGGCTTGGCGAAGGACCGATGACCCGCGTCTCGATTTTCATGAGCGTGTTCGATGTGCACATCAATCGCTCGCCGATCGCAGGCCGGATCCGGAAGATCGCCTATGTTCCGGGCAAGTTTCTGAATGCCGACCTCGACAAGGCGAGCGAGGACAATGAACGGCAACATTTTCTGGTCGAGAGCGATGACGGGCTCAAGATCGGTTTCACGCAGATCGCCGGGCTGGTCGCCCGCCGCATTCTCGCCTTTGTCGGGGAAGGAGACCGGGTCTCCGCCGGAGAGCGGATCGGCCTGATCCGGTTTGGAAGCCGGGTCGATGTCTATCTTCCCGAAGGAACTGGCACCCGGCTCCTGCTAGGGCAGCGGGCGATTGCCGGAGAGACAGTCATTGCCGAGATTGGCGTCGATCCCCAGCTCAGCGGAACCAGCCAGTGAGCGAGGAGAGCGGAGAGGAGCGGGAAGGGCGCGCCATCCCGTTCCGGGCCATGATCCCCAATGCGGTGACCGCGCTTGCACTCTGTTTTGGGCTCACGGGAGTCAGCCTGGCAATCGGCGGCGAGTGGGAGAAGGCACTCGGAGCGATCGTGTTCGCGGGCGTGCTCGACGGCATGGACGGCCGCATCGCGCGACTGTTGAGAGCCCAGAGCCGGTTTGGGGCGGAGCTTGATTCGCTCAGCGACAATATCGCGTTCGGAACCGCTCCGGCGCTGATCCTGTTCCTGTGGTCGCTGCAAACGGCTCCGCGGTTCGGGTGGATCGCGTCGCTCGCGTTGGCAGTCTGCTGTGCTCTGCGATTGGCCCGCTTCAACGCCCGGATCGATGCCGCGGAACAGCCGCACAAATCCGCCGGGTTCAACACCGGGGTTCCGGCACCCGCAGGCGCTGGATTGGCATTCATGCCGATCTACCTGTGGCTGATCAGCGGGAATGACCTGTTTCGTGCCTGGCCGGGAGTCATGGCATGGACGCTGTTCATTGCCCTGCTGATGATCTCAAGCCTGCCGACGTTCAGCTGGGCATCGATCCGGATCCGCCGCAGCTGGCGACTGATTGCGCTCGCGGGCGTTGCCTTGCTGGGGGCCGCCTTGATCCGGGCGCCCTGGCACACCTTGCTGGCAATCAGCGCGCTCTATCTGGTGATGCTGCCGGTGGCCCTTGCCTCTTACGCGCGTGTCAAGCAGCGGCGGGCAACAAACTCTCCTCGGCCCGCCACGAGCTAGCGCCGCCAGCGCGGCGCACATCGACCGGAGTCGGCCGCAATCCTTCGCCCCGAAGCGCGCTGCAAATGCGGTCAGCGTTCTCGCGGATGGTTGCCGCAACGATGGCAATGACCAGCCACATCATCGTCAAGAAAGTCAGGGTGGCGATTGTCGAAAGCATGGTGTCACCTCGATCTGTGTGGTGATAATGTTCCTGATATGTTCTCATGCGTCAAGGGCCTTCTGATGCAGCTTCCGGCCGCACTTGCCCTGAGGTGCGCGTTCCGCTAGGGCGCGCGCCATCCCACAGGCGGAACCACACATACCGGTGCCAATCGCGTTGATTGGTGACTCGGTTCCGTCGAGGCAGAACCGGAAGGAGAATGACTATGGCGGCTAATGTCGTCACGATGCAGCAATTGCTCGAAGCCGGAGCGCACTTCGGCCACCAGACCCATCGCTGGAATCCGCGGATGAAGCCGTACATCTTCGGCGAGCGGAACGGCGTTCACATCATCGATCTGTCGCAGACCGTGCCGCTGTTTGCGCGCGCGCTCGACTTCGTCAGCCAAAGCGTGGTTCGTGGCGGCAAGGTGCTCTTCGTGGGCACCAAGCGCCAGGCCCAGGACGCGGTTGCCGAGGCAGCCCGCGCGAGCGGCCAGCACTTCGTCAATCACCGTTGGCTCGGCGGCATGCTGACCAACTGGAAGACGATTTCCAACTCGATCAAGCGGCTGAAGACGCTCGAGGAGCAGCTGTCGGGCGACACCGCCGGACTCACCAAGAAGGAAGTGCTGCAGCTCACACGCGAGCGCGACAAGCTGGAGAAGAGCCTAGGCGGGATCCGCGACATGGGCAGCCTGCCTGACGTCATGTTCGTGATTGATTCGAACAAGGAAGAGCTGGCGATCAAGGAAGCCAATGTTCTCGGCATTCCAGTTGTCGCGATCCTCGATTCGAACAGCAGCCCCGCGGGGATCGCCTTCCCGGTCCCGGGCAATGACGATTCAAGCCGCGCCATTCGCCTCTATTGCGAAGCGATCGCGAGCGCAGCCAACGCCGGCAAGTCCGGTGCTGCAGCGGCGCGCGGTGAAGACATCGGAGCCATGGCTGAGCCGCCGGTTGAGGCTGCTCTTCAAGCCTAACCAATTCGAGAATGAAGGAGCCGACACATGGCTGAAATCACGGCCGCTTCCGTGAAGGAACTGCGCGAGCGTACCGGCGCAGGGATGATGGACTGCAAGAAGGCGCTCGCAGAAACCAATGGCGAGATGGAGCCCGCGGTCGACTGGCTGAGGGCCAAGGGCCTTGCTGCCGCCGCCAAGAAGGCGGGCCGGACCGCTGCCGAGGGTCTGGTTGGAGTTGCCGTTGCGGGCACTCGCGGCGCCGTGGTCGAGGTCAACTCCGAGACGGACTTCGTCGCCAAGAACGAGCAGTTCCAGCAATTCGTCCGCAATGTCGCGCAGCTCGCCCTCGCAACGGGCAGCGATGTCGAGGCACTTGGCAACGCGGCCTACCCGGGCGGCGGGACAGTTGGCGAAACGCTGACCAACAATATCGCCACGATCGGTGAGAATCAGTCGCTCCGCCGCGCCGCCTTGCTGGAAGTCAGCCAGGGCGCGGTCGTGTCTTACGTGCACAATGCCGCTGCTCCTGGTCTCGGCAAGATCGGCGTTCTCGTGGCTCTGGAAAGCGCGGCCCCGGCCGACGCGCTCCAGACTCTGGGCAAGCAGTTGGCGATGCATATCGCCGCCGCCAACCCGCTGGCGCTCAATGCCGAGGATATCGATCCCGCGCTGCTCGAGCGCGAGCGCGCCATCGCAATTGAAAAGGCGAACGAGAGCGGCAAGCCCGCCAATATCGTCGAGAAGATGGTCGACGGGTCGATGGCCAAGTTCCGCAAGGAAAATGCGCTGGTCAGCCAACCCTTCGTGATCGACAACAAGACTCCGGTGGCGGATGTTGTCGCGGCTGCGGGCAAGGACGCTGGGTCGCCGATCGCGCTCAAGGGCTTCGTGCGCTTCCAGCTCGGTGAAGGCATCGAGAAGCAGCAAAGCGACTTCGCTGCGGAGGTCGCTGCGACAGCCGGAATCAAGAAAGATGAGCCGGTCGCCTGACGAGACCGGAATCACCGCATCACAGCGGTTGGCAACGGGGCGGGTGGGCCATAGAAGGCGCATCCGCCCCTTTTCTTTGTCTCACCTCTGCGAGAGCGTTCTCTATGTCCCGACCGCGCTTCAACCGCATCCTGCTGAAGCTTTCGGGCGAGGCGCTGATGGGCTCCGGCCAGTTTGGCATCGATTCGGAGACGGTTGCCGGGCTCGCCGCTGAAATCGCGGCTGCCAAGGGCAAAGGACATGAGCTCTGCCTCGTTGTCGGCGGCGGGAATATCTTCCGTGGAATCGCTGGCGCGGCGCAAGGGTTCGATCGGGCCAGTGCCGATTACATGGGGATGCTCGCGACGGTGATGAACGCGCTCGCCGTCCAGAATGCGCTCGAAAAGCTTGGGGTGGACACGCGGGTCCAATCCGCAATCCCGATGTCCAGCGTGTGCGAGCCTTATATTCGGCGGCGCGCGATGCGGCACATGGAAAAAGGCCGGATCGTCATCTTCGCCGCCGGCACCGGCAATCCTTATTTCACCACCGATACCGCGGCAGCCCTGCGCGCAGCCGAAATGGGCTGCGACGCCCTGTTCAAGGGAACCAGTGTCGACGGGGTCTATAATGCCGACCCGAAGAAGGTCGCCGATGCCAGCCGCTATGAAACGCTCGGTTTCAGCCGGGTGCTGG
Organism: uncultured Sphingomonas sp.; assembly: GCA_965653215.1. Classification (GTDB taxonomy): domain Bacteria; phylum Pseudomonadota; class Alphaproteobacteria; order Sphingomonadales; family Sphingomonadaceae; genus Sphingomicrobium. The sequence goes on from CBFGZJ010000027.1 coordinate 6,668, forward strand.
CGGATGATCTGAAGGTCATGGATGCGGCCGCGGTTGCTCTCTGCCGAGATAATAATATTCCGATCGTCGTCTTCAACATCCGCCAGCCCGGGAACCTTGCCGAGGTACTTCGCGGACAGGGGGTCGCGACGATGGTTCATAACAAGGAGTGACACATGCCCACCTATGACAAGGCCGATCTCCAGCGCCGGATGCATGGCGCCGTCGAGGCGCTGAAGCACGATCTGGCGGGGCTTCGGACCGGACGCGCGTCGACTGCTCTGCTCGACCCGATCCAGGTGGAGGTTTACGGCGCTAACATGCCGCTCAACCAGCTCGCCACCGTGTCGGTCCCGGAGCCGCGGCTGATTTCCGTTCAGGTGTGGGATCGCTCGAATGTGCAGCCCGTCGAAAAAGCCATCCGCAGCGCCGGTCTGGGTATCAATCCGATCACCGATGGCCAGATGATCCGCCTGCCGATTCCCGACCTGACCGAGGAGCGGCGCAAGGAGCTTGCCAAGCTGGCCAGTCAATATGCCGAGAAGGCGCGGGTCGCGGCGCGCAACGTCCGGCGCGACGGCATGGACGCGCTCAAAGCCGACGAGAAAAAGCATGAGATCAGCGAGGATGAGCGGAAGCGATCCGAGACCGAGGTGCAGAAGTTGACCGACGAGACGATCAAGGAGATCGACGCGGCGGCCGAGGGCAAGGAAAAGGAAATCCTCGGGAAGTGAACGCTTCTCCTGATCCGTTCGTGTCGAGCGAAGTCGAGACACGTCCCTCGACTTCGCTCGGGACGAACGGACATGCCATTCCCCGCCACGTCGCCATCATCATGGACGGCAATGGCCGGTGGGCCGAGCAGCGCAACCTGCCGCGGATCGCTGGTCACCGAGCTGGTGCCGAGGCGCTTCGCAAGACGCTTCGCGCCGCCGGAAAAGCTGGCGTGCAGGTGCTGACGATCTATGCTTTCTCCTCCGAGAATTGGCGGCGCCCGGCGGACGAGGTCTCCGACCTTACCGCGTTGATGCGCTTTTACCTCGAGCGGGAACTCGCAACCTTCGAGCGGGAGGGGGTACGGCTCCGCTTGATCGGTGATCCGTCCGCGTTCGGGCCTGAACTTGCTCGAAAATTGAGCAGCGCGGTCGAACGCACCGCGGGTAATGACCGTATCACCGTCGTCGTTGCCTTGAATTACGGTTCCCGCGCTGAAATCGCCGCCGCCGCCCGATCGCTGGCCAGCAAGGCGTGCAAGGGCGAGCTCACGCCCGAGCAAATCGACGAGACCATGGTCGGTGAGGCGCTCCAGACCGGCGATCTGCCCGACCTCGACCTGTTGATCCGCACCTCGGGCGAAGTTCGCCTGTCCAACTTTCTGCTGTGGCAGGCGGCTTATGCCGAGCTGCTGTTCGTGGATACGTTGTGGCCGGATTTCGGCGAGGATGAGTTGAACAGCGCGCTCGCGCAGTTCGCCAGCCGCGAGCGGCGGTTTGGGGGACGATGAGGGAATTGCTCATCAGGACCGCCGCGGGCGCGGCGATGATTATCGTCGCCCTGGCTGCGGCAATCCTGGGGGGCTATGTGTTCGCGGTGCTCGTCGCGTTGGTTGCGACCGCGATGTATTATGAATGGAGCAAGCTCGTCCATGGCTGGCCGCAGGGCTGGAAGCTGAGTGGCTTCATCTATGCCTTGCTGCCCGCATTGGCCTTGTTGTGGGTCCGGGAACGGCCGTTTGACGGACTGGCCCTGCTGATCTGGATCTTCATCGTGACTTGGTCGACCGACATTTTCGCCTATATCAGCGGCCGGGCGATCGGCGGGCCGAAACTCGCCCCTGCCATCAGTCCGTCCAAAACGATCGCCGGGCTGGTGGGCGGCGTAGCCGGGGCGTCAGTCATCGGCGGTTTGTGGGTCCAGTCTCAAGCGCTTCCTTCGGGGTTGCTCTTCCTGGCGCCGCTGTTTGCGGCAGCGGCTCAGGCGGGCGACCTGTTCGAGAGCTGGATGAAGCGGCGTGCCGGGGTCAAGGACTCGGGTGGGTTGCTGCCGGGTCATGGGGGGGTGTTCGACCGCATCGACGGCCTGGTGCCGGTCGCAATCCTGACCGCGCTGACCACCGCTTCGGGCCAGCTATGAAACGCAGGGTAACGATCCTCGGAGCTACCGGATCGGTTGGCAAATCGACGCTCGACCTGGTTGAAGCTCATCCTGACCGGTTCGAGGTCGCCGTCCTCGCTGCTGGTTCGAACGTGGAGGGACTTGCCCGCGCCGCGCTTCGAACGCGTGCGTCAAAGGCGGTCATCGGTGATGCTGCGTTGGTCCCTCAGCTTCGTGAGCGACTTGCCGGGAGTGAGATTGCGGTCGATGGTGGCGCCGAGGCGCTTGAAGAGGCAGCCGCCGACTCAGCGGACTGGGTGATGGCCGCGATTGTCGGCTCTGCCGGCCTGCGCCCGGTCATGGCCGCGATCCGCGCTGGCCGGACCGTAGCCCTCGCGAACAAGGAGGCGCTGGTGACCGCCGGTCATTTGATGACCTCCGAAGCGCGTCATTCCGGCGCGACGATCCTCCCGGTTGATTCAGAACACAACGCGATTTTTCAGTGTCTTGCGGGACAGGACTGCGATCGGGTCTCACGACTGATCCTGACTGCCAGCGGCGGGCCGTTCCGAGAGGCTTCGAGCGAAGCGATGCGCGCCGCAACTCCTGAGCAAGCCGTTGCGCACCCGAACTGGTCGATGGGAGCGAAGATTTCCGTCGATTCTGCGACGATGATGAACAAGGGACTTGAGCTCATCGAAGCCCATTATCTGTTTGCCCTGCCGTCGAACCGGATCGACATTCTCGTCCACCCGCAGTCCGTGGTTCACTCTTTGGTCGAATTTGCCGACGGATCCGTGCTGGCGCAGCTCGGATCTCCCGACATGCGGATTCCGATCGCCCATGCCCTTGCCTGGCCCGAACGCATGACGACGCCTGCGGAGCGCCTCGATCTTGCTGCTGTCGCTCGGCTTGATTTCCTCGCTCCTGATCCCGAGCGGTTCCCTGCGCTACGCCTCGCTCGCGAAGCGCTTGAGAGCGGGCCAGTGGCCGCAATCCTGCTCAACGCCGCGAACGAGTTCGCCGTTGCAGCGTTCCTCGAACGCAAGATCGGATTCCTTGAAATCGCCGCGCTTGTGGCAGAGGTGATGGAGCGTGTCAGCGCTTCCGTGCCTCAGTCCGTCCCGGACGTCGTCGAAATCGACCGGCTTGGCCGTGAAAGCGCCGCAATGCTGCTGACGGAAATGGCGAGCTGATGCTTGCTCAACCCCCGCTCTGGTTCATTCTCCTCGCATTTGTGCTGGCGATCGGACCGCTGGTCTTCGTCCATGAGCTTGGTCACTACCTCGTGGCGCGCTGGCTGGGCGTCGGCGCCGAAACCTTCTCGATCGGATTCGGGCGGGAGATTGCGGGCTGGACTGACCGTCATGGGACGCGGTGGAAGGTTGGTTGGCTTCCGCTAGGCGGCTATGTGAAATTTGTCGGCGACGCTGACGTGGCAAGCCGGCCGGGCGAACAGGAGAACCAGGCACCGCCGAACAGCTTCCACTCGAAGCCGGTGTGGAGACGGTTCCTGATCGTGCTTGCCGGCCCGGCGGCCAATTTCCTTCTGGCAATCCTGATCTTCGCCGGATTTTTCGCCGCCTTCGGAGCTCCTCAGACATCGAGCGAGGTCGCGATCGTTCAACCGGGAAGCGCGGCCGAGCGGGCAGGAATTCGGCCTGGCGACCGCGTGGTTGAGATCGGCGGGGAGAGCATCGAGCGGTTTGAGGACATCCGCCGCATCGTATCGATGATCCCGGGCGAGCAAGTCACGATCGTAATCGAGCGCGAGGGTCGACTCTTCAATCGCCAGGCAGCGATCGAGAGCCGGATCGAGCGTGATGACTTCGGCCAGACCTTCCGTGTCGGGATGCTTGGCATCGGCCAGACCCGGCTTGAGCTGAAGCGGCCTTCGGCGGCTCAGCTGTTGCCGGAGGCGACACGCTATACGTTCGACCTCACCCGTTCGATGGTGAAGGGGCTGTGGCAGATCATCAGCGGGCGCCGCTCGGTTGAAGAACTGGGCGGCCCGATGAAAATGGCGCAAATTGCCGGTCAGCAGGCGAGCCTCGGCCTGTTCGAGTTCATTCAACTACTCGCCTTGTTCTCGGTTAATTTGGGATTCATCAACCTCTTGCCAGTTCCCATGCTCGATGGCGGTCATCTGGCGTTCTACGCGGTTGAGGCGGTCCGGCGACGGCCACTCAGTCCCACGGTTCAGGAATGGGCATTCCGGGGAGGGCTTGCCGCCCTTCTTACGCTGCTTTTGTTCACGACTCTCAACGATCTGGTCTCAATCGGTCTGTGGGACCGGCTTGAACGCTTGATTGGGTAACCGGGTTGGGGCAGGGCAGTGACCGCAACAATCGCACGGCCACAAGGCCGGCAAATCCAATCTATTCAGGGTGGTCTCGCGTGAATTCAGTTTTGCAAAAGCAGCGTCTGGTAGGGCGCGCCGGAACCGCGCTTCTCGTCGGAACTATCCTCAGCGGACTGCCGGGGGCGGCGTTGGCCCAGGCTGTATCGACCCAGGAACAGTCCGCAGCTCCAGCTGCTGCAGCGCCAGCAAGTCCGGCGGCTGACCAGCCGGCACCGGCACCAACCCAGGTGATCCGCTCGGTTGCGGTCAGCGGCGCCGTCCGGATCGAGCCGGAAACGGTGCGGGCCTACGCCAATCTGGCACCCGGCCAGACCTACAATGCCGAGAAGCTCGATGCCGCTCTCAAGGACCTCTACGCGACCGAATTGTTCGCCGACGTGGTCATCAGCGGCGCGGACACCGGCAATCTGGTGATCACGGTCCGCGAAAACCCGGTGATCAACCGGATCGTGCTGGAGGGTAACAAGAAGATCAAGGACGACAAGATCCTGCCCGAGATCAAACTTGCGCCGCGGCAGATCTTCACCCGGTCCAAGGTGCGAACCGACGTCGACCGCATCATTGAGCTGTACAAGCGGCAGGGCCGTTTCGGAGCGACGGTCGAACCGAAGATCGTCACTCTCGATCAGAACCGCGTCGACCTCGTTTTCGAGATCACGGAAGGGGATCAGTCTCAGGTCCGGGCGATCAACTTTCTCGGCAATGATGAATTCGATGACGGTCGCCTGCGCAAGGAACTGTTCACTCGCGAGGCTGGCGGACTCCTCGGATTCCTGAAATCGAACGACACCTATGATCCTGATCGGCTCGCCGCTGATCAGCAGAAGCTCCGCGCCTTTTACCTCACCCAGGGCTATGCCGACTTCCGGGTCGTCTCCGCCCTCGCGGAGCTAACTCCGGATCGCCGCGATTTCGTCATCACCTACGTCGTTGAGGAAGGCGATCGCTACAAGCTCGGCGAAGTCGAAGCCGAGAGCGAGCTTCGCGATTTTACCCCCGACCAGGTGAAGAAGATCGCGAACCTGCAGCCGGGCGCTTGGTTCAATGCCAAGGCGATCGAAGACGCGGTGACCAACCTGAGCGAAGTTGCCGGCCGGCTTGGCTATGCCTTCGCCGACATCAACCCGGCCTATAACCGTGACGCTGAAAAGAA
>CBFGZJ010000028.1:0-11947 GCA_965653215.1 uncultured Sphingomonas sp.
TGCGCCTGTCATCCTGGCGCCGATGACTGGCGTGACCGACTTGCCTTTCCGCAAGATCGTCAAGCGCTATGGCGCGGGCCTGACGGTCAGCGAGATGATCGCGAGCCAGGCGATGATCCGGGAGACTCGTCAGTCGCTGCAGAAGGCGGCATGGGATCCGTCGGAAGAGCCGGTCTCGCTGCAGCTCGCAGGCTGCTCTCCGGTCGAGATGGCTGAGGCTGCCAAGCTCAATGAGCAACGCGGCGCGGCGATCATCGACATCAACATGGGCTGCCCGGTGAAGAAGGTAGTCAATGGCGATGCCGGCTCAGCGCTGATGCGCGATTTGCCGCTGGCTGCCAGCATCATCGAGGCGACGGTCAAGTCAGTCCAGGTTCCGGTGACGTTGAAGATGCGCATGGGCTGGGATCATTCGACCCTCAACGCTCCAGAACTGGCGCGCATTGCCCAGGATCTCGGGATCCGGATGATCACGGTTCATGGCCGCACCCGTTGCCAAATGTACAAGGGCAGTGCCGATTGGTCGTTCGTGGCCAAGGTCAAGCAGGCCATCTCGCTGCCGGTGATCGTCAACGGCGACATTTGCTCGATCGAAGAGGCACGTCAGGCCCTGGCGCAATCGGGTGCGGATGGCGTGATGATCGGGCGTGGCGCCTATGGCCGCCCGTGGCTGCTGGGGCAGGTGATGGATGACCTGAGGGGAGGGGGCAGCCGCCCAGAGCCGTCCCTTGACGAGCAGCTTGACGTCATTCTCGAGCAATATGCCGAGATGCAGTCGCTTTACGGCAAGCAGACGGGAGTCAATCTCGCTCGCAAGCACATCGGCTGGTACACCAAGGGGCTGCCCGGGTCGGCTGAGTTCCGTAACCGGGTCAATCAGCAGGACGATCCCACAGTGGTCGTCGCAATGCTCAAGGACTTCTACGCGCCCTGGATGATCCGCAGCGCCGCCTAGTTCCTTAAGCTCGAATACTGTGTTTTTTGTGCAACGCGTCCATGCTAGGGCCGGGCACAATGGATCTGCCCGTGATGTCCGCCAGCCTCAGTAGCGAGCCGCCGACGTTGGGGCGGATGCTTGCCCGTCGCCGGGCTAATGAAAAGCTGTTCCGGATCGCGGAGATCGGGGCGGCGGTCTTCCTGACTGCAGTGGTGATCGCCAGCATCGTCATCCTCAACCGGGACATGGAGCCCGGCCGGCTGATGTCGCCGACGCTGATCGCCATCCTGCTGGTCGCGACCTTGCTACCGGCCATTCTTCTGCTGGTCCTTATGTCCCGCCGCTTGGCACGGTCCACGATTGCACGGGGCGAGCTCGGGCGCGGCGGGCGTCTTCACACGCGGCTGGTGGCGTTGTTCTCAGTGATCGCGGCGGTGCCGACGGTGCTCGTCGCCATCTTCGCTTCGCTGTTGTTCCAGAGTGGTCTGGAGTTCTGGTTCTCGGACCGCGCGCGGGGCATGCTCGAAAATACGGTGGCGATCGCCCGCAACACCTTCAACAGCGAGGTTGAGCGGGTCACACGCGAAACCATCACCATGAGCAGCGATCTCAGCACCTATTTGAAGCAGGTGCCGATCGACAGTCCGGAATTCGCGGAAGGGTTTGCCCGGCAGGTCTACTACCGCAATCTGTCCGAAGCGGCCGTGGTCAACGTCAGTCCCGACGGCAAGGTCCAGACGCTGGCGCTGGTCAACCCCTATGATCGGCCATTCGAGCGAATTGTCACTCCGGAAGCGATCCGGACGCTCAAGGGAAAACAAAGTATTGCGCTTAATTCTTCAGATCGTGTGGGATCCCTTGCGCCGCTCGATTTTGGAAAGGCGACCTATGTCTACGCCGCCCGGGTGTTCGACCCGGCAGTGAAGACCCAGATCGACCGCGCGAGTGACGTGCTCGACGATTATCACGCTCTGCTGGTTCGATCCCGCACCAATCAACTGCGGTTCAATGGTGCACTGCTCGCCGGAGCGCTGCTGATCGTGGCGCTCGCCATTTTCGCGGCTCTGAACATCGCCGACCGGCTGGTGCGGCCGATCGGTCAGATCGTGACGGCGGCCAGAAGGGTGGAGGCGGGGGATTTCACGACCCGACTGCCGACCGAGCGCAGCGATGACGAGCTTGCGGCTCTTTCGGTGGCGTTCAATCGCATGACCGGGCGACTGCAGGAGCAGACTGGGGCCCTGGTTACCGCCAACCGCCAACTCGAAGTTCGGACAGCGTTCATCGAGGCGGTGCTTTCGAGCGTCACCGCGGGCGTGATCGCACTCGACAACAACCACAAGCTGCTCTTGATCAACCGATCAGCCAGGGCGCTGCTGGCTCCTGGATCTGAGGATCTTGAGGGCGTCGAGTTGGAAACCCTGTCGCCGGACCTTCAAGAGTTCCTGTCAGGCGAGCGGCGCAACGCCAATGTCTTGGTTCGCGCGGAGACCGGGCAGCGGACGCTGGCGGTGACGCGGGTCCGGTCGCACGATGGCTATGTGCTAACCTTCGATGATATCACTGATCAGCTTAGCGACCAGCGCCGAGCCGCCTGGTCGGACATCGCCCAGCGGATTGCCCACGAGATCAAGAACCCGCTGACCCCGATCCAACTCGCCGCCGAACGGCTCCAGCGTCGCTATGCGAAAGAGATAACGTCCGACCAGGATGTGTTCACACGGCTGACCGAAACCATCGTCCGCCAGGTGGCGGACCTTCGCCGCATGGTCGACGAGTTCTCGAGCTTCGCCCGAATGCCGAAACCCGCTTTTCGGGAAGAGAATATTCACGAGATTGCCCGCTCCGCATTGTTTCTGCACGAAGTCGCGCATCCGGGGATCAGCTTCTCAATCCAGCCGGAGCATGCCGATCTGCGCCTGATTTGCGACCGGCGGCAACTCGGCCAGGCGGTAACCAATGTCGTGAAGAACGCGGTGGAAGCGATTGAGTCACGCCGAAGCCGGGGCGAGGCACACCCCGAGGGAGACCGGGTTGACCTGAAGATCGCGCAATCTGACGAACAGCTGGTGATCGGAATCTATGACACGGGCGTTGGCTTGCCTGAAGACCGGGACCGGCTAACCGAGCCCTATATGACCACGCGCGTTCGCGGAACGGGACTGGGTTTGGCCATCGTGAAGAAGATCGTGGAAGAGCATTTCGGGGAAATTTCGTTTTTCGATCGGCCTGGCGGAGGCGCTCATGTGCGCATAGCGTTCGACACAGCCCAGCTCGCAGCGCTTGGATCGCCATCCTCGGACGAGGAGGAACCCGCAACACCCACCGACGATGGACAGGAGCCCGCCTGATGGCGCTGGAAGTTTTGGTAGTCGATGACGAAGCCGACATCCGGGAGCTGGTCGCGGGTGTCCTTGAAGACGAGGGCTATCAAGTCCGGTCCGCGGCAAACAGCACCGCTGCTCTCGAAGCGATCGAAGAGCGGCGCCCGTCGCTGGTCCTGCTGGATGTGTGGCTTCAGGGTTCGCGCCTCGACGGCCTGCAGTTGCTGGGGGAGATCAAGCTCCGCGATCCGACGATCCCAGTGCTGATGATCTCGGGCCACGGCAATCTGGATACGGCGGTCGCAGCTGTCCGCGAGGGTGCCGTCGACTTCATCGAGAAGCCGTTCGAGGCCGAACGTCTGCTCTACCTGGTCGCGCGGGCGACCGAGACCGAGCGTCTGCGGCGCGAAAATGCAACGCTGCGGGAGCAGATTGGGCATGAAGAACAGCTTCACGGCACTTCGGTCGCCATCAATTCCGCCCGCGCGACACTGAAGCGGGTTGCGCCGACTGGAAGCCGAGTGATGGTCACCGGCCCTGCCGGTGTAGGCAAGGAAATCGCCGCGCGCATGATCCATGGCTGGAGCCAGCGCGCGTCGGGACCATTCGTCGTGGTTGCTGCCGCCCGAATGACACCGGAGCATGTGGAAGAGGCGCTGTTCGGGAGCGAGGGGGAGGGGATTGCTCGCCCGGGACTGCTTGAGCAGGCTCATGGTGGAACCCTGTTCCTTGATGAAATTGCGGACATGCCGCTCACGACCCAGGGCAAGATCCTGCGGGTGCTGACCGACCAGAGCTTCACGAGGATTGGCGGGCAGCGCCCGGTGAAAGTGGATGTACGGGTTGTTTCGGCAACGTCGCGCGACCTGTCGGATCAGATCGCCGCCGGCCGCTTCCGGGAGGACCTCTACTATCGATTGAATGTCGTCCCTGTGACCATCCCGGCCTTGCGCGACCGGCGGGAAGACATCCCGGTCCTTGTTCGCCACTTCCTGGCCCGCTTCGGCGCGGAGCGGCGGATTGCAGCACCGGCGATCTCGGAAGAAGCGGTCGCCGCCCTTCAGTCGCACGACTGGCCAGGCAATGTCCGGCAGCTGCGGAACATTATCGAGCGGACCGTCATTCTCGCTCCTGTTGAACGGCTTGGGCAAATAGAAGTCGACATGCTTCCGCAGGAAATTATCGAGACTCCGGCAAGCCTCGTCTCCTCAAGCGCGACGATGTCAATCATGGGAAGTCCGCTGCGCGAGGCGCGGGAATCGTTCGAGCGGGAATATCTGCGGATTCAGATCCGCCGCTTCTCCGGCAACATCTCCCGGACCGCCACGTTCATCGGTATGGAGCGCTCGGCGCTGCACCGTAAGCTCAAGGCGCTCGGCTTGGGCGACAAGAAGGACGACGTCGAAGAACAACCTTGAAGGATAACATAAACAATGGCGGATAAGCCCTTCAACCTACAGGATATATTCTTAAACTCGCTGCGCCGGTCCAAGACTCCCGTGACAATCTTTTTGGTCAAGGGAGTGAAGCTGCAGGGGGTTGTGACCTGGTTCGACAGTTTCTCGCTGCTGCTTCGGCGCAACGGCAATGGGCAGCTGGTTTATAAGCATGCGATTTCCACCATCATGCCGGGGCAGGCGGTGGAGGGACTTGATTTGCCGGCCCTGCCGCCTCCGGGCGGAGACGGTCGCCGGGCGCCCCTGCAGGACGTGTTCCTGACCGCCGCCGCCCGGCTCGACGAGCCGGTTACCATGTTTTTGGTTAATGGCGTCATGCTTCAGGGTGCAATTGCTGCGTTTGACCAGTTCTCGCTGCTGCTGGAACGCAGCGGTCAGGTCCAGCTCGTCTACAAGCATGCCATCTCGACGGTTCAGCCGCCGCATCCCCTGCCACTGGCCGAGGAGCAGGGCGTCACGGAGGACGACGACTGAGCGTCTTCAATCGTGATGATGACGCCGGTGTTGCTCGCGGGGAGCGTGCGCTCCTCGTGGTTCCTGACCTCGCGTCCCGGCAGTCACGCAGGTCCGTTGACGCAAGAGTTGAGGAAGCGGCTGGATTGGCCGAGGCCATTGGCGTGGACGTAGTCGAGCGCCGAGCCCTTCGCCTGCGTGAACCGCGGGCGGCCAGCTTGTTCGGCAAAGGCCAGGTCGAAGAAATTGCCGCCCTGGCGCGGAGCACCGAAGCCAGCCTGCTGATCGTGGATGGCGCCTTGACGCCAGTTCAACAGAAGACGCTGGAGGAACGTACTGGGTCGAAAGTCATCGATCGCACGGGGTTGATCCTGGAAATCTTTGGGGAAAGGGCGGCGACCGCCGAAGGACGGTTGCAGGTTGAGCTGGCCCATCTCGACTATCAGGCTGGACGGCTAGTCAGAAGCTGGACCCACTTGGAACGCCAGCGCGGCGGTTTCGGCTTTCTGGGCGGTCCGGGTGAGACCCAGATTGAAGCCGACCGGCGGCTGATCCGTGACCGGATGGCAAAAATCCGCCGCGAGCTGGAGCAGGTGCGGCGAACGCGAAGCCTTCACCGCGATCGCCGCCGACGGGCGCCATGGCCGGTCGTCGCCTTGGTGGGTTACACCAATGCCGGCAAATCGACTCTTTTCAACCGGCTGACGGACGCGAGCGTGATGGCGGAGGACCTGCTGTTCGCCACGCTTGATCCGACCATGCGCGAAATCCGTGTCCCCGGGATCGACAAGGCGATCCTGTCCGACACGGTGGGTTTCGTGTCCAACCTGCCGACCGAGCTTATCGCCTCCTTCAGGGCAACACTGGAAGAAGTGTCCTCGTCTGACCTGGTTCTCCACGTGCGAGACATTGCTCACCCCGACAGCGATGCGCAGGCCGCTGACGTTGCGGAGGTTCTCGGTACGCTCGGGTTAGAGGAAGAAACGGGCCCACCTCAACTGGAGGTGTGGAACAAGATCGATCTGCTCGCGCCCGACGAACAGGCGCGGGTATTGGCTGAAGCTGAGCGGCGCGCGAACGTAGTGTGCCTTTCCGCGGTCAACGGGGAAGGGGTCGACGCGCTTCGAGCTAGGCTCGGGATCATTCTCCACGAGGAGTCGCAGCTTCATTCGGTGACAATCGGCGCGCACGAGGGGAGCCGCCTTGCCTGGCTCTACGCGAACGGTGAGGTCGTAGAGCGGCGGGACGAGGGATCGCTCCTTCACCTGAGCGTGCGCTTATCCGCGGAGAATTGGGCCCGGTTTCAAGCGCTTTGACGCTTCTTGGCGGCGCGCCATAGCTCTTCCTTCGAATCCAGGTCGAGAGCGGAAAATCCCGGCTCCGTTTCGATCGTGCGAAACCGGTTCTCGAACTTCCGATTGGCTTCGCGCAAGGCGGCTTCGGGCTCGATATTAAGATGCCGTGCGAAGTTCACTACGGCAAATAACAGGTCGCCAACCTCTTCGAATCTCTCCTCATGAGTTTTCGCGCTGGCAATCTCGTCCATCTCCTCGGCGATCTTCGCGCGCGGACCATCAGCATCCGGCCAGTCGAAGCCGGTCCTGGCTGCGCGCCGCTGCAGCTTTGCCGCCCGCTCAAGCGCGGGGAGCGCCAGCGCAACGCCGGCTAACGCGCTCTGATCGACGCTTGCGGCCCGTTCCTTGGCCTTCAGTTCTTCCCATCCGGGACTGTGCGCCGCATCGCCGAAGATGTGCGGATGCCGACGCTCAAGCTTGTCGCAAATCCGTTCGAACACGTCCTCGATGGTGAAGTGACCGGCCTCCGCCGCCATCTGCGAATGGAACACGACCTGGAGCTGAAGGTCACCCAATTCGTCGGCGAGCGCGTTCACGTCACCGCGCGCGATGGCGTCGGCGACCTCATAGGCTTCTTCGACGGTGTAGGGCGCGATTGTCGCAAAGCTTTGCTGGCGATCCCATTCGCAACCTCGTTCAGGGTCACGCAGGCGCTTCATGATGGTGACGAGGCGATCGAGAGTCATGGCCCCAACTACCGGCTAGCGACCCTCCATCGTCAAGTCTGATAATATATATTATGTAAAATACGACATGACCACTCGAAGGTCACGGATCGAGGATCAGCCAGCGTCCCTCTACTCCCCAGCGCTCCAAGGTGGACAAATAGTTCATCCCCAGAACCGAAAGGCCATCCCCCCGGGTGATGTGGACCATGACTCCGGTCCGCTCGATTGGCCCGATTGTGATCCGATCCGCTCGAGCCGCGGCCACTCGAATAACTCCATTGCCGGTTCGAACCAGCTGGCTTCGTCGCTCGTCTGCGGGAATTCCTGCGAGGTCGGCGGACTTTCGCCCGATCGTTGTCACGGTCGCGCCGCTGTCGACCAGAAAGCGCACGCGTTCGTTGTTGACCATGCCATCAACCCAGAAGTGACCGTCCAACGCCATGGGAATGCGGATCTCATCCTCGATTCGGACCGGCTCACCGGTGGCTTCGGCCTTCAGCCGTTCGGCGACGTAGCCAAGATCGTCGCGGAAGGTGAACAGGACGAAACCGGCGCCGAAGATTGCTAGCCATGCCAGCGCCATCAACAAAAGATTGGACATGGACGAGCGGCGGGCGATCAGTCCGCTAACCACTAGCGCGACGGCCAGGAGGATGTACACGCTGCCGAGGGTTTGATCCTGGATCACAACTCGACTTCCAGGCCGTCGAACGCCGGAGCGGCCCAATCCGGAAGCTCAGCGCGCAAGGTTGCGTAATCCATGCTGTTGTCCAAATGAGTCAGCAGCAATTGACCAACTCTGAGCTCCCGCGCCCAGCCAAGCACGGCATCGAGATGGGCATGGGTGGGATGCGGGCGGCGCCGCAGGCAATCACAAATCCACAAGTCCAAACCCTGGTAGAGGCTAGCCATGTCGGAAGTGAACTCATTGAAATCAAGCGCGTATCCGACCGACCTCTCTCCTTCCTCAGCGCGAATTCCGAGCGAGGTGATCCCGCCGTGCGGTTGATCGACAAAGCGCAGCTGCATGGCGCCGAACATACGTTCGCCATCGAGCGGCTCAGGAGCCAGGATCGCCGGATAGAAGTGTTTTTCTTCAAAGACATAGTCGAAGCGTTTGGTGATCCGTTGAAGGACGTCCGCACGCGCGCAAAAGGGCACGAGCGAGCCACGGTTTTGCGCGACCTGCCGAAGATCGTCGATCCCGTGACAATGGTCGGCGTGGTCATGAGTAAGGATGACATGATCGACCACATCGATCCCGGCGGCCAGCAATTGCTCGCGAAGATCCGGGGCGCAATCGACCAGCAGCCGCTCGCCGGCAGTCTCGAGGACCAGGCCCGAGCGTGAGCGGCGGTTGCGCGGTTCGGATGGGTCGCAGGCACCCCAGTCATTCCCGATCCGCGGCACTCCCGCGGAAGTGCCGCAGCCGAGAATCCTGACCTTCACCGCCGCGCCTTGGAAAACAGCGTGAAGAAGTTGGCCGTGGTCGTCTCCGCCAGCTCATCGGCCGAGACGCCGCGCAATTTCGCGACACACTCCGCCGTGTCCCGCACATAGGCGGGCTCGCAAGTCTTCCCACGATGAGGCACCGGGGCGAGGAACGGCGAATCCGTCTCAACCAGGAGCCGGTCCGCGGGGATCATCGTGGCGACCTGCTGAAGCTGCTGCGCGTTCTTGAACGTCACGATCCCTGAAAGCGAGATGTAATAGCCGAGTTCAAGCGCATGGCGGGCGAGGCTTGCGCTCCCGGTAAAGCAGTGGAGCACTCCCTCCACTCCCCGCTCCTCGGTCAGGATCGCTTTCGTATCCTCCTCGGCCTCGCGCGTGTGGATCACCAGCGGCAGCCCCGATTGATAGGCGGCGGCGATGTGTGCGCGGAAGCATTGGCGCTGGGCGTCGCGATCCGACTTGTCGTAATAGAAATCGAGCCCGCACTCGCCAATCGCGACCACCTTGGGGTGCCGTGCAGCCTCAACCAGCGCCGAAACGCCGAGATCGGGATGTGAGTCGGCCTCGTGAGGGTGAACGCCGACAGTGGCCCAGACATCCGAATGGCGCTCGGTCGCCGCGATGACTGACCCCCATTCCTCCTGCTTGGTCGAAATGTTCAGGAAGCCACTGACGCGCCGATTTCGAGCGCGGTCCAGCGCGCCAGCCTCATCCTCGACCAGGCCCGGGTAGTTCAGATGGCAATGGCTATCGATCAGCATCATCAGGCCGCATCCGCCGCTTCCAGCTCCAGGCGCGGGAAGATCGGTTGCGGCTGCCCGATGCGACCGACGGCCCGTCCGTCGCTGATGAAGGACAACAAGCGTTGCGCGGAACTGGGAATGATCGGCTCAACCGCCCTGCTCAACTGCTCGATTGCAACGAGTAGCGTTCCAAGCACCGCCTGCATTCGCTGCGGATCGCTTTTCCGTAGCGCCCAGGGCGCGGTTGCATCGACATAGGCGTTGCAGGCGAACACCGCCTGCATCCACGCCTCAAGTCCGGTCGAGAAATTAAACTCCTCGAACTCCGCGATGAGCGCATCGACACTCTGGGAGACCCGCTCAAGCAGCGCCTGATCCTCCGCTGCCTCTCCGGCGGTAGGAAGAACTCCATCCAGGTTCTTGAAAATCATCGACAATGTTCGTTGCGCGAGATTGCCGAAGCTGTTGGCAAGCTCGGCATTGACCCGGTTGACGATCGCCTCGTGGCTGTAGCTTCCATCCTGGCCGAAGCTGACTTCCCGCATCAGGAAATAGCGAAGGGCATCGACTCCGTAACGGTCGGCGAGTTCGAGCGGATCGATCACGTTGCCGACGGACTTGGACATCTTTTCGCCGCGAGCGAGCAGGAAGCCGTGCCCAAAGACCTGCTTTGGCAAGGGCAATTGCGCCGCCATCAGGAAGGCGGGCCAATAGACCGTATGAAACCGGACAATGTCTTTGCCGATCAGATGAACGTCGGCCGGCCAGTAGCGTGCGAATTCACCATCCCGATCAGGATAACCGACCCCTGTCATGTAGGTCGTCAGGGCATCGACCCACACATACATCACATGTCCGGGGGATCCGGGCACGGGCACGCCCCAATCGAAGCTGGTGCGTGAGACGCTGAGATCCTTCAGTCCCCCTTCAACAAACCGGATCACTTCGTTGCGGCGCGTTTCCGGACGGATGAATTGAGAATTGTCACGATAGAGCGCGAGTAGCGGCTCCTGATACTTGGACAGGCGGAAGAACCAGGTCTCCTCCGCGGTCCATTCCACCGGGGTCCCCTGCGGCGACAGCCGCTCCCCACCCTCACCAGCCGTCAGTTCGCTTTCGTCATAGAAGGCTTCGTCCCGAACCGAATACCAGCCTTCATAACGGTCGAGGTAAAGGTCCCCCGATTGCGCCAGCGCCTCCCACAGAGCTTCGCTGGCGCGCTTGTGCCGCGGCTCGGAGGTACGCACGAAGTCGTCATAGGCAATATCAAGACGACCACACATCTCACGGAAATAAGATGACATTTCATCCGCAAATTCCAGAGTGTCACGGCCATCCTTCCGCGCCGTCTGGACCATCTTCAAGCCATGCTCGTCAGTGCCGGTAACCAGCCGCGCGTCGCGGCCGCGGCTGCGCTGGAAGCGCGCGATCACGTCCGCGGCGATCGCCTCATAAGCGTGGCCGATGTGAGGACGGCCGTTGGGATAGCTGATGGCGGTGGTGACATAGAAGGGCGTGGACATCAGCCTGCCCTACCCCGCACCCTGCAAGGCTTCAAGGAACCGCCGGTTCCTGCCTCTGGACGGAGGCGAGAATACCGCCAATGCGAAACGCCGTGGCCGCAGGATCGAGCGAAAGACGGAGCGCCGAGGCGCTAATCTCGCGCACCGACTGATACGCATCGAGAGCCCGCGAGCGAACCTCACCGTCGAAGGCGCGCGCTTCCCGAGCGATCAGCGTCGGAGCGATATCGAGAAACGCCGCGAAGCGCGGCGCCGCGGCCTTACCTGCGACGGCCTGAGACAGGCGGAGGCGGCGCACATTGTCACTGTCGCCGGTGCGCAGGATGGCGGTGACCTCTTCCTCCAGCGCGGCGAGATCAAGCCCGGCATAGGCCAAGGCTCTCCCCGGGCAGCCGCTTCCCAAGGCGACAAGCCGCTCGAGCTCGACAGCGGAGACGTCGGGCAGCGACCGCCGTAAGACTGACGTCATGGCGTCGCGTTCGAGCGCTGAGAAGCTCAGGCGACGGCAGCGCGAGCGAATGGTCGGCAGCAGACGGCCCGGAACATGGCTGACCAGCAGAAACAGGCAGTTGGCGGGCGGCTCTTCCAGCATCTTCAGCAAGGCGTTAGCGGCCGATGCCTCCAGATCGTCGATGCTGTCGATGATCACCGTTCGCCACGGTGACATAGCGGGAGCGCTGGTGAACAGGCTGCCGAGTTCGCGGACCTGCTTGACGCTGATGTTACGCGCCAGCCCGTCGCCCTTGGCATTCTCAAGTCGCTCGATCCGGCGATGATCGGGATGGCTTCCGGCGTCCACCAAGCGCGCGATGGGATGGTCGGCTGCAGTCGACAAGCCCGGTAGATCGGTACGCGGCCCCGCTGCGTCTGCCAGGATGCGCTTTGTGGCCAGTTCGGCGAACAGCGCCTTTCCGACACCTTTCGGCCCCGCGAGCAACCAGGCGTGGTGCAAGCTCCCGCCCGACCGTGCGGCCTCGAACATCTCCACCGCCCTGTCCTGGCCGACGATCACGGCAGCAGGTCCACGAGCTGGTT
>CBFGZJ010000029.1:0-11899 GCA_965653215.1 uncultured Sphingomonas sp.
GAGCTGGAAGATGAGGCGCGTACCCTGGTGGTGCTGAAGCCCGCCGGCGGCGATCTGTTCGCGCTCGCCGTCGACCGAATCCACGATCATGAAGAGCTGGTGGTCAAGCCTGCCGCTCCGGCCGTGATGGCGACGGGCATCTATGCCGGAACCACCCTGGCTGATGACGGCAGCCCGATCCTCCTGTTCGATCCTGCCGGACTTGCCCAGTCTGCGGGGCTGCGGCTCGAAAGCCAGGATCGCTCTTCAAGAATCCTTGAACAAGCTGAGTCGCCGACAGCCAAGGCCGTCGAATTGCTGGTCTTCACCGGGCTCGACGGTCGCCGCCGCGCGATCCGGTTGCCGCTGGTCGAACGGATCGAAGAAATTGACAGCGCGTCGATCCAGCTCAGCGGCGGTCAGCTGCGCGTCGTCATTGATGATGCGATCCTCCCAATTGCGGGAATGGGTCGTGAAGAAGTCCCGGACGAAAGAATCCGCCTGTTCCGGCTCAACGACGGCGAGAGAGAGCTTGGCTACGTCTTCCGCGATGTGATCGACATGACATCCTACTCCGGCGAGATGATCCCGGTGGCCTCGGCTGGGGAAGTTTCCGCAGTCGTGCTGATCGATGGCCAGCCAGCCGAACTCCTCGACCCGCACTGGCTGTTCGCGCAGCACATCAGTTCTGCCGATCGTTCACGGGCCCTCTGCCGCCTGCCGGATCAGGACCCTTGGATGCAGAATTTCCTGCGGCCGATTGTCGAGGCCGCCGGCTACCAGGTGGTTGACGAGCAGGACGAGGTCGACGTCGACCTCGCGATTGTGGCCGAGGAATCGCCTGACCTCCCGGGCAATGCCGCCAGGGTGATCCGGGTCCGTTCGTCGCAGGTCGAGGGGCCGGGCGCGGCCGACAGCATCTACCGCTATGACCGCGCGGGCCTGTTGGTGGCCCTCAAGTCGGCGGTCGGAGGGAGGGGCCAATGAACCAGTTGCTGCTGATCGTGACGCTCGCCGGGCAGCGGGTCGCGATTCAGGCGTCCGCGGTTCAGTCGGTGATCGAGCTCGATGCGCTGACTCCGGTGCCGCGTGCGCCGGAGCATGTAGCGGGACTGTCGGCTCTACGCAGCCGGGTCCTCACCGTCATTGACTGTGCCCGCGCGCTGGATCTTCCGACAGCCTCCTCGACCGTCAGCGGCCATCGTCCTGCGGCAGTCGTCGAGCTGGACGGGCATTATTACGCGCTCATGGTCGACGGGGTCGACGATGTGCTGGAGGCTCAATCAACGCCCGCAGCCGTTCGCGCGGGGCTTGAGCCGGGTTGGGAGCGGGTTTCGCTAGGGCTGGTCGAAACAGAGCTTGGACCGCTGCTGCTGGTCGACGTCGCGGCCTTGATTTCTGGGGCGCAGATTGCACGCGCGGCTTAAGCGATCAGTTACCATTGTCCTTTAGGACTGTCGGAAATCGAGTGGGAATTGGGCGAATGAAGACTTGTCTGATCGTTGATGACTCCAAGGTGATCCGCAAGGTCGCCCGCCATATCCTTGAGACGCTCGAGTTTTCCGTAGTCGAAGCGGGCGACGGCAAGGAAGCGCTCGCCCGTTGCGAGGAAGGAATGCCGGACGTCGTCCTGCTTGACTGGAACATGCCGGTGATGAGCGGGATGGAATTCCTCAAGCTGCTGCGCCAGCGCGGTCATGGCGATCAGCCGAAGGTCGTCTTCTGCACGACCGAAAATGACATGGCGCATATCCGCGCGGCGATCGAAGCGGGCGCTGACGAATATGTCATGAAGCCATTCGATCGCGAGACACTGCACATCAAGCTCCAGCTCGTCGGCGTCGCCTGAGCCGTCGTGGAGCGGGCGCTAGCCACGTCCGGACGGAAATCTGGACCCGACTTCCCGGTCCGGCGACCGATCCGGCTGATGATCGTCGACGATTCGATCGTCGCCCGAGCAGTCCTCTCCCGGATGGTCGAAAGCGCCGGCGGCTTCCACGTCGCTGCGGTTGCGGCCACTGCCGAGCATGCGCTTGACGCGCTAAAGTCTACCCCGGTCGATGTCATCCTGCTCGACCTCGAAATGCCCGGAACTGGAGGGCTGGACGCTCTGCCGCGGATCATCGCCGGTGCGAACGGGGCGCCGGTCCTGATCGTCTCGACGCTGACTATTGACGGCGCGGAGCAGACACTCGCCGCCTTGTCGCTCGGAGCCGCAGACACGCTGCCAAAGCCGGGTTCTGGCCAGTTCAATGGCAAGTTCTCCGAGATTCTGCTCACCAAATTGCATGCTCTCGCCGACCTCCCGCGGCCGACAGCGGCACCATCCGCTCCGGCGGTCGTGCCGATGGCTCCGATCCGGGCGATGGCGGTGCAGCGGGCCGGGATCGTCGCGATTGGCAGCTCGACGGGCGGAATCCACGCTCTCGGGCAGTTGTTCACGTCCTTGCCGCCAAAGATTGGCGTCCCGATCCTGGTGACGCAGCATCTGCCGGGTCCGTTCATGCCCGTCTTTGCGCGCCAGCTCACAATCTCCGCCGGCCGGGAGACGCTGGTTGGCGAGCCTGGAATGTTCCTGGAGCCGGACCGGATCGTGCTTGCGCCTGGCGACGGGCATCTTCTTGTCCGCAAGCGCGGGAGCCGCTTCCAGATCGAAATCGACCGTCGGAAGAGCTCAAGCGGCTGCATGCCCTCAGCCGATCCGATGTTCGAGTCCATGGCGGAGGCTTTTGGTGCGGCAGGGCTCGGCATCGTTCTGTCGGGGATCGGCCGCGACGGATTCGAAGGCGCAGCGAAGCTGGTCGCCGCCGGCGGTTCGGTGATTGCTCAGGATGAGGCAAGCTCCGCCGTCTGGGGCATGCCACGGGCCATCGCCGAAAATGGCCTCGCCTGCGCCATCCTCAATCCCGGTGATATCGCCCGGAGGATCGCATCCTCGACGGGAGTCGCGCCATGCAGGTGAGCGAGAGTTCCAACCGGATCCTTGCCGGCCTGCTCGAAGCGAGAACAGGACAGCAGCTCGCGATCAGCCGCCGCTGGCGGATCGAGACCGCTTTGTCGGGATTGTTGCGTGAACGCGGGATTCCGGATGTCGATCAGCTGATTGCTCGACTGGTCCTTCAGCAGGAACCCTCGCTTGCGAGGGAAGTGGTGGAAGCCTTGCTCAACAACGAAACCTATTTCTTCCGGGACCGCGCTCCGTTTGAGCTGCTGGCGGAGCAACTGCTCCCCGAGCTGGCGCGCCGGCGAGCCTCAAGCCGACGGCTTTCGATCTGGTCGGCAGGCTGCTCGACCGGCCAGGAAACGCTGTCGCTGGCGATGATGTTCGCCGAGCAGGCGCCGCGGTGGAATGGCTGGACGATCGACATCATCGGCACCGACGTCTCGGAATCCGCGATCGAGATCGCGCGGCAGGGGTGCTACAGCCAATTCCAGGTGCAGCGGGGCCTTGGCGTCATGCAGATGATGCGCTGGTTCGACGAGACTCCGCGGGGCTGGCAGGCGAAGCCGCAGCTGCTTCGGACGGTGCGATTCCAGACCCACAATGTGCTTGAGCCATTCACGAAACCCGGCGGGTTTGATGTCGTGTTGTGCCGCAACGTTCTGCTTTACTTCAGCGGTGCGAAACGTGCCGAGGCATTCGGGCGGCTTTCGGCCGCGATGGCTATGGATGGATTTTTGATGCTGGGAGCGGGCGAAACGGTCGTCGGCCAAACTCCGCAACTCGTGCCGGACCAGAGTTTCCGCGGGCTTTACCGGAAGATTGCCGTTCCAGATGCCCCGCCGCAGGCCAGCGCTCGCGCCGCCGCCGCGGGGACTTGACCCGTTAGGCCCATCGTGCGCTGAGTCGGCCATGGAATTCATCGACCGGTCATCGCCCAACTTCGATGATCGTACGGCATCCGTGTCGATGATCGTGCTCCACTACACCGGCATGCCCGACGCGCAGGGCGCGCTCGATCGGCTGACCTCGCCAGAAGCGAAAGTGTCTGCGCACTATCTGATCGATGAGGACGGCAGCGTGTTCCGGCTCGTCGATGAGGATAAACGCGCCTGGCACTCGGGCCGCTCCTACTGGCGCGGCATCCGCGACGTGAACAGTGCCAGCGTCGGAATCGAGATCGTCAATCCGGGGCATGAGTTCGGTTACCGCCCGTTTCCCGATGAGCAGATCGCCGCGCTGATCCCGCTTGTTGCCTCGATCAAGGAACGTCACGGCATCTCGCGCGGTGACGTGGTCGGGCACAGCGATGTCGCGCCCGCGCGCAAGGAGGACCCCGGCGAACTGTTTCCGTGGGAAGCTCTCGCCCGGCGCAGGCTGGCACTGCCAAGCCCGACGCGCGGGTTGATCGACCCCTGTTGGGGCGATGCCGCGTTTCTGCTGGCGCTGGAGCGGTTCGGGTATGACGTCACCGAGCCGCGGAAAGCAGTGATCGCCTTCCAGCGCCGCTTTCGGCCTGACTCCATCGACGGCATCATCGATGGAGAATGCCGGGCCAAGCTGCTCGCCTTGCTGTTGCCGCGGCCGCAGGGCGATCTCTGATCTCGACGCGGCGGCGCCGCTTTCCTATATTGCCGGGTGCCAGGGGACCGGGCGACCGCGGCTTCCGATGATCGGAAGGCGAGGAAAGTCCGGGCTCCACGGGATAACGGTGCCGGGTAACGCCCGGCGGTTTCCGCTTTGGCGGGGATCAGGGACAGTGCCACAGAAAGCAGGCTGCTCGTCTTCGGGCGGGTCAAGGCGAAAGGGTGCGGCAAGAGCGCACCGCGGGACTGGCAACAGGACCGGCACGGCAAACCCCACCGGGTGCAAGACCGAATAGGGGCGGCAAGGGGCTTCGGCTCCGGGGCACATTCCGGCTCGCCGCCCGGGTTGGTCGCTTGAGGGGCGGAGCAATCCGTCTCCTAGAGGAATGGTCGCCCAGTTCCCGCACATCACGGGAATGGACAGAACCCGGCTTACAGGTCCCCTGGCACTTCGATCTTTCGAATGTGTTCCTCGCAAACATGATTGGAGATGCGTAAGCTTAGCTATGCGGCGCCAAAAGCGATCGGATGATTGGGGATTTCCCCGCTGGCGCGCCTACGGCAGCGAACGCGGCGCGGCGAAGGTGCGGCTGTGCGACCGGGAGGGCTGCACAGAGCCAGGCGATCGACCCGCGCCGAAGGCTCCCAACAGCCGCGAGCGCTGGTATTTTTGCGAGGGTCATGCCGCCGAGTACAATCGCAACTGGAATTACTTCGCCGGCCTTGATCCGGAAGAAGCCGCTCGGCGAGAGGCGGACGAGGCTGCCGGTGCAGCGGGATTTCGCCGGTCAGCGCATTGGCAGTGGGGCGGTCCTGGCGACGGCACCCGCAGCCGCGAGGAAATGCGGGCGCTCGATGTGCTTGAGCTCGAAAGCGACGCCAGCTTCGATACGATCAAGGCGGCCTACCGCCGGCTGGCCAAGGAAAACCATCCGGACTTGCGGCCTGATGACCAGGACGCCGCCGCGCGCTTTCAGCAGGTGCAGGCAGCGTACGACGTCCTTCGCCGTGCCGAGGAACGTAAGCCGGCGAGCTAGGGATCAGGCGTAACGGGCGGCGGTTTCCTGAACCAAGGCGATCATGTTCGGGATGCCCTGCGTTCGGTTCGAGCTGAGCTGCTTGTCGAGGGCGAATGGGGCGATCTCCGCCCGGATGTCGACCGCGGCGATCTCCGCTGCGCTGCGGTCCTGGACGGCAGCGAGCACCAGCGCGACAATCCCTTTGGTGATCGCCGCATTGCTGTCGGCGAGAAAATGCAGCCGGCCGTCGGGGAGTTGGGTCGGGTAGACCCACACCGCGGCCGAACAGCCACGAACCAGCGTGGCGTCGGTTTTCAATGCGTCGGGCATCGGCTCAAGCCGGCGGCCAAGGTCGATCAGCAGGCGGTAGCGATCCTCGCTGTCCAGGAACTCATATTCGTCGAGGATATCTGCGAGCTGCGGAAGATCGGGCCTGGCGTTGCTTGTGGTCAGCATGTCAGCGCGCTCGTAGCCTGATCAAAAGCACGGAAATTGGGAGGCACGATCTCGATCAACTCCATGTCCACCCGTGATATGGTGCTGGGCCGCTGACCTGTCCAGCGAACGCTTGTATCTCGGTTAGAGAGTTGTTCGGAACCAGCGCCGGGTGTCGAGGGGAACGGCCGTTCAGACCGTCCCCTCTGAAGTGAGTCGGATCAGCCGCCGAGCGACTGATAGGTGGTCATCGCGTAGAGCATCGGGATGGACAGCAAAGTGTTGGTCCGGCTGGCCAGCATTGCCGTCCGCGCCGATTTGGCCTTTGCCGCATCATCGGCATCGACCAGCCCGAGCGCCTTCTTTTGGTTTGGCCAGATGATGAACCAAACGTTGAAAGCCATGATCAACGCCAGCCACATGCCGGTACCGATCAGCTGGAAGCCTTCCTGGAAGGTCAGCGCTTCAACCAGATAGCCGCTCAACCAAGCCAGAATGGCTCCGGTCAGGACCGTAAAGGCCGCGCCCCAGCGGAAGAAGAACAGGGCGCTTGGAGCAATAAACTTCGAAACGCCCGGCTTCAGTTCGGCCGGGACTTTCGGCATCGTCGGGATCTGCACGAAGTTGAAATAATAAAGCAGGCCGATCCACAGGATGCCGAAGAACACGTGGAGCCAGCGGAAAATGACCGGCGCCTCGATGATCTCGGCGTGGAAAATGCCCATCAACGCGAGCGCGAGTACCAATCCGACGACCAAGGTCAGATGAAGATTTTCTAGTAGTTTCCCCATTTACGTTCCCCTGTCGAACACTGGTCATTCGTTACGGCTATCTGACCCCAATGGGCAAGCGCTCATCGCCGCAGCTTCCACGGGCCTGGATCATTGTTTCAGGCGATAGCCGGTCTTGAAGATCCATACGATCACGCCGAGGCAGATCAGGAAGAACGCCAATGTGGCGGTCAGGCTGATGGCGACGGGAACCTCGGCCATCCCGAAGAAGGTCCAGCGGAAGCCGTTGATCAGGTAAACCACCGGATTGAACAGGGTGATCGTGCGCCACGGCTCGGCCAGCATATCCATCGAATAAAACGCGCCGCCGAGGAAGGTCAGCGGGGTGACGACCAGCAGCGGAATAATCTGCAGATGCTCGAAGCCCTTGGCCCAGATCCCAACGATAAAGCCAAAGAGGGAGAAGGTGGCGGCGACCAGCAGCAAATAGATCAGCATCCACAGCGGATGCTCGACCCTGACCTCAACGAACAGGTTTGCAGTGGCGAGGATCATGAGCGCCACGAGAGTGGCTTTGGTTGCCGCTGCGCCAACAAAGCCGAGCACGATCTCCAAGGGAGAGAGCGGCGCCGACAGGATCTCGTAACTGGTGCCGGTGAATCGCGGCATGTAAATGCCGAAGCTGGCGTTGAAAATGCATTCCGTGAACAGCGAGAGCATCATCAGCCCGGGGACGATGAAACTGCCGTAATCGACCCCGCCGACTTCCGTCATCCGGGTTCCGATCGCGGACCCGAAGACGATGAAATAGAGCGAAGTCGTGATCACCGGGACCGCGAGGCCGGTCCACAAGGTGCGGCGAAAGCGCAGCATCTCGAACTTGAAGATCGCCCAGACGCCAGGATGATTGAAACCGGTCATGCCGCTTTCCGGCGATCGTTGACCAGGTTCACGAAGATTTCCTCGAGACTGGATTGATGCGTTTCGAGATCCTTGAAGCCGATACCGAGGTCGCGCATCGCGGTCAGCAACGACGGGATGCCCGTGCGCTCACCGCGCGCATCATAGGTGTAGGTCAGCGTCCGGCCATTGTCGCTGAGCACGAGTGACCACTCGGCAAGCTCCCGCGGGATGGATGAGAGCGCTTCCCCAAGTTGCAGGGTCAGCTCCTTGCGCCCAAGCTTGCGCATCAACGTATGCTTGTCCTCGACCAGGATCAGCTCGCCCTGGGAGATGACGCCGACGCGGTCTGCCATCTCTTCCGCCTCTTCGATATAGTGCGTGGTCAGGATGATCGTCGTGCCATTGTCCCGCAGCCGCCGGACCAGCTCCCACATGTCCCGGCGAAGCTCCACGTCGACTCCAGCGGTCGGCTCGTCCAGAAACAGGATCGTCGGGTCGTGGGCCAGCGCCTTGGCGATCATTACTCGCCGCTTCATCCCTCCGGACAGCTCCCGCATGATGGCCTTGCGTTTGTCCCAGAGTGACAGATCGCGGAGGATCTGCTCAACCCGCGCGGAATCGGCTCGCTTGCCGAATAGCCCGCGGCTGAAAGCGACGGTGTTCTCGACCGGCTCGAACACGTCGATCAGCAATTCCTGGGGGACCAGGCCGATGCGGGTGCGGGCTTTGCGATAGTCCCGGCGCCAGTGATCGCCTTCGACCAGCACCTCACCGCCGCTGGAGTTGACGATCCCGCATATGATGTTGATCAGCGTCGTCTTGCCGGCACCGTTCGGTCCGAGCAGCGCGAAAATCTCGCCCCGCTCAATGTCGAGATCGATCCCCTTCAACGCTTCGGTTCCGCTGGCGTAGGCCTTGCGGACTGAGCGGATCGACAGCACTGGTTCGGTCACTCCGCCGTAGCCTCCTCGGTGGCCAGCGCCGGCGCCTGTTCCTGGGTCAGGCCGTGGCGGAGCAGCATCGGGATGTTCGCGGCGGCAAACAGGAAGGTGATTGGAAGGGCGCCCCACAATTTGAAGCCGATCCAGAAGTCGGTCGAGGTGTTGCGCCAGACGGCTTCATTGAGGAGCGCCATGAGGGCGAAAAAGATCGCCCAATTGCGTGTGAGCTTGCGCCAACCTTCGTCGCTCAACCCGGGATAGGCGCTACCGAGCGCGAGTTTGAGCAGCGGTTTCCCGGTCATCAGCCCGAAGGTGAGAAGTGCGGTGACAATGCCGTAGTAGATCGTGGGCTTGATCTTGATGAACGTCTCGTTCTGGAGCCAGACGGTGAGCGCGCCCATCACCAGCACGAGCCCGCCGGAGAATAGCTGAAGCATGCTGACCCGGCCGGTGATCGCCAACGAGACTCCTATCGCGACGACGATCGCCACCATGAACATGGCGGTGGCGATGAACGGCCCGTACCAGGCATTGGCGACGAAAAAGATCAGCAGCGGCCCGAGATCGAGCGCCAGGCGCAGGCCGGACCCAACTTCCTTGGCGGGACTGCTCATGCGGGGACTCCGGCAATCGCCCGGGCGACCGCTCGCGGGTCAAACGGGCGCAAGTCCTCAATCCCCTCACCAACGCCGATCGCATGGATCGGCAGCCCGAACTTCTCGGCCGCGGCGACCATCACCCCGCCACGTGCGGTTCCGTCCAGCTTGGTCATGATCAGGCCGGTCAGTGCATTTTGGCCGGTCGTCGCGTCGAGCACCAGCACAACGTCATGAGGCGCTTCCGGGTTCAGGCGGCCGAGGACTCGGCGGACCTTGGCAAGCTCGTCCATCAGATGAGCCTTGTTCTGCAGCCGGCCGGCAGTGTCGACAATCAGCGCGTCGATGCCAGTAGCGGTGGCCTGCTTGACCCCGTCGAACACGAGTCCCGCCGCATCGCCGCCCTCCTTCCCGGAAATGACTGGCGCGTTGATCCGGTCGCCCCAGATGTTCAGCTGCTCGATCGCTGCGGCGCGGAAGGTGTCGCCGGCCGCGAGCATCACGCCATAATCCTGCTCCTGCAGCAGGTGGCCAAGCTTGCCGATCGTGGTTGTTTTGCCGGAGCCGTTGACGCCGATGACGAGGATGACGTGCGGCCGTGGGAACCCCCAGACGTCGAGCGGCTTCGCGACAGGCGCGAGGATTTGCTCGATCTCTTCGGCGAGGATGGTGCGCAGTCCACGTTCGTCGAGCTGTTCGAACTTGCGCGTCGCGATGCCCTCACGGATTCGGCGTGACGCTGCCGGGCCGAGATCGGAGGCGATCAACGCTTCTTCGACATCGTCGAGCGTGCTCGTGTCCAATGCGGTGCGCGTGGCGATCCCGGCGAGATTGTCGCCGATCCGGTCGGCGGTCTTGCGAAAGCCTCCGCGCAGCCGATCGATCCAGCTCGCTTCCCCGTTCATGCCCACTGGCCGATCAGTTTTGCTGCGTCCGCTCCGACGATGAATGCAGCGCCAGAGTCTCCCCGCGTCGAGCCTTCCATGCGGATCGGCGCAAAATTGTCCGTGTGCCCCTCGCTCCGATTTTCAATCAGTACCGCCTGAACCGTCCCGATGAGGCTTGTAAGCCAGCGGGTTCGACGGGCCTCCGCGGCGGCGCGTAGGCGGGCCGCGCGGGCCTTGACGATTTCGCGCTCAACCTGAGGCATCCGCGCCGCGGGAGTGTTGGGACGGGGCGAGAAGGGGAAGACGTGTGCCGCGACGATGTCGCAATCTTCGAGCAGCTGTAACGTTCGCAGCGCCATGTCCTCGGTTTCTGTCGGGAATCCGGCAATCAGGTCGGCTCCGATCGTCGCGTCAGGGCGCACCGCCTTGATCCGCTCGACCAGCCGGACGGCATGCTCCCGGTCGTGACGCCGCTTCATTCGCTTGAGGATCATGTCGTCGCCAGCCTGCAATGACAGGTGGAAATGCGGCATCAAGCGCGGTTCGCCCGCGATCAGCTCCAGCAGCAGCGGATCGATCTCGATGCTGTCGAGCGAGGACAGGCGTAGGCGCTGCAATGCCGGAAGCGTGGCAAGCAGCCGCTCGACCAACAGGCCAAGACCGCCTTCGTAGCTGGTGATGTCGACACCGGTCAGAACGATTTCGCGCGCGCCGATCGCCAGCTCGCGCTCGACCGCAGAGCGGATCATTTCGAACGGGAGCGATCGACTGGGCCCACGCGCCTGCCAGATGGTGCAGAAGGTGCAGCGGTGATCGCATCCGGTCTGGACGGCGACAAAGCTGCGGACGCGCTGCCGATAGCCGGCGGCAATCGCAGGCGGAGCCGTAAAATCGCGGACCTTCACCTCGTCGACCTCAGGCATGGCTGCGAAGCTGGTGGGGTCGAGTTGCACCGCGCATCCCGCGACGATGATCCTGGCCTGCGGCTGTTCACGGCGCGTTTTGCGGATGGTCTGGCGAGTCTGTCGCACCGCCTCGTTGGTCACCGCGCAACTGTTGATGATCACCGTCGGCCCGGATCGCTGCTCGGCAGCCCGCATGGCTTCGCTTTCGGCGAAATTTAGCCGGCAGCCGAGGGTGATTGTTTCGACGCTCATCCGCCGAGCGTTTCCAGATTGATCTTGCCGCTGAAGACGTGGGTCGCCGGCCCGCGCATCATGATCGGGCTGCCGGGCGCCCATGAGATCAGCAGTGAGCCGCCGGACATGACGACGTTGACCGGTCCTTGCACCCGGCGCGTCAGGATCGCAGCGACACCGGTGGCGCAAGCTCCCGTGCCGCAGGCATGGGTCAGTCCGGCACCGCGTTCCCACGTGCGAAGGCGGATTTCCCCCTCTGCAATCGCGGCGACATTGACGTTGATCCGCTCGGGAAAGGCCGGATCGGTCTCGATCGTCGGCCCGATGCGGTCGAGTGGGACTGAATCGATCGATTCAACGAAGAAAACGAGGTGGGGATTGCCGACATTGACGGCGATTGGCCGCTCGAGACCATCCCAGCCGAGCGGCAGCGGGTTGGTGTCCATCGCATAGGCCAGCGGGATCTCCTCCCACCCGAAGCGCGGCTCACCCATCGCGACCTCGACTTCGGCGCCAATCGCTTCTCCGGTCAGGATGCCGCCGCCGGTTTCGATGCTGCTCGCCTCGGTCAAGGCAATGACGCAGCGGGTGGCATTGCCGCAGCTTTCGACCTCGCCCCCGTCCTGGTTCCAGATTCGCATCCTGAGGTTGGCAGCAGTCGAGGGTTCGAGCAGGATCAACTGATCGCAGCCGATGCCCGTGCGGCGATCGCAAATCGCTCGGGCCATTTGCGCGGTCATCG
>CBFGZJ010000030.1:0-11708 GCA_965653215.1 uncultured Sphingomonas sp.
CTTCCGCAACGATGGCGAGCTTCACACTAGTCCATGGGAGTATATCGCCAGTCTCCACGACCGGCCTGACATTTTCTTCTCGCCGGATCTCGGCGGTTATTGGGTGGTGACTCGGTCCGATCTGATCGAAGAGGTGTTCAGCCGGCACGACCTATTCACGGCGACATCGCTCGCGATTCCGAAGGTCGAGAATTCGCCGGTGCTGATCCCGAACCATTTCGATCCGCCGCTGCACACGAAATACCGCAAGGTCATGGCGAACCTGTTCACGCCGCGGGCTCTCGCCACGCTTGAGCAGGACAGCCGCGACTTTGCGCGAGCTTTGTTCGACGACTTCAAGCCAGGAAGTTGCGAGTTCGTCTATGACTTCGCCTATCGCCTCCCAATCGATATCTTTCTCAAATTGATGGGAGCGGACCTCTCGCTGCGCGACGAGTGTCTTGCCTGCGTGAAGGGTGTGTTTCGGGGGCGCAGTCTTGAAGAGACTGAGCTTGGATTCGCAGCCACCTACTCCTTCGTAAGCCGCTGGTTGACTGAGCAATTGGAAAATCCGGCCGGCAATGTCGGCCCGATGTACAATGCCATGATCAACTCCCGCATCGATGGCCGTGAGCTGACGTTCGAAGAAATGCACTCCATGACCATGATGTTGTTCTTCGGCGGGCTGGACACGGTCACCTCGCAGATGACCCACATCATGCGCTTCCTGGCCGAGAACGCGGATCACCGCCGATATCTGCTGGATCATCCGGACGCTCTGCCCGAGGCACTGGAGGAAATGCTGCGCCGGTTCGGAATCTCGTTCATCGGCCGCGCGGCGGCGAAAGATTTCGAATATCATGGCGTTCAGTTTCGCGCAGGAGATCCGGTTTGCGCCGGCACTCCGATCGCCGGCGTTGACCCGCGTGCATGGCCCGACCCGCTGAAGGTCGACTTCAACCGGGGTGACGGAAGGCGGATCAAGCATCTTGGCTTTGGGGCCGGTCCTCACATCTGCGTTGGCGCCTACCTGGCTCGAACCCAGCTTAGGGTGATGATCGAGGAGCTGCTGCCGCGCATGCCGGGGCTGCGCGTTGCGTCGCCGGCGATCGAGAATTCACCCGGGTCGACGATGATGCTCAAGGCTCTTCCCCTGGAATGGGACGGTTGAACCGGGTTGGGAGGATCGCGTCTGAGAAAGAGCTTGCGCCGTCAATTTGCGTAAGCCAGTCAGCGCGCTTCAACGCGTAGCGGCAAGGACGGACGCCAATGGCCAATGAAACATGGGATCATGAGGTGGATGTCCTTGTGGTTGGCTCAGGCGCAGGGGGTCTCACAGCGGCGGTGGCCGCGGCCGATCAGCACGGGGACGTGCTGGTGATCGAGAAGAGCGACCGTTATGGGGGGACATCGGCGACGTCTGGGGGCGGCATCTGGATCCCATGCAGTTCGCTCGGAACCGCGGCCGGCCTTCAAGACAGCGCGGAAGAGGCTTTCACCTATCTCCGCCAGCAAAGTGCGCCCAACGTGCCGGATGAGGAAATTCGGGCCTATGTGAAGAGGGCACCGGAAATGCTCGACTGGCTGATGGCCAATACGCCGGTCCGCTATAACAGTGTTCCGTACCCGGATTATCATGTCGAGTATCCGGGCGGGAAACCCGGCTTTCGAACTCATCTTCCAGCTGAGTTCGACGGTCGGTTGCTTGGTGACGACATCCTGACGCTCCGCCATCCGTCTCCAGCCGCGATCTTGTTCGGGCTTATCAATTGGCGGTTCGACGAGACCTACATGCTGCTTCTTCGGCCGAAAGGGTGGAAGCGCGGCTTCCTGAAGATGCTGTGGCGCTATGCCAGCGATGTTCCGCATCGTCTTCGCTCGACCAAGGACCGATTCCTGTCACTTGGGAACTCGCTGATCGGCGGGCTGCGTTTTGCGCTGAAGCAGCGGAATGTTCCGCTTTGGCTTGAAACATCCCTCGTCGAACTGATCCGCCAGAATGACCGGGTGAGCGGAGCATTGGTCCGCCGCTCGGGCAAGCAACTCAGGATTCGCGCTCGCCGGGGTGTTATCCTCGCTGCCGGGGGATTTGAGCGAAATGCGGAAATGCGGCGCCGCTACCTGCCGGGCCCCGATGACCCGACGATGAGCGGC
Source organism: uncultured Sphingomonas sp. (assembly GCA_965653215.1). GTDB lineage: Bacteria > Pseudomonadota > Alphaproteobacteria > Sphingomonadales > Sphingomonadaceae > Sphingomicrobium. Next base: position 2,134 of record CBFGZJ010000030.1, read on the forward strand.
TCGCAGATCAATAACACCGGGGATTCGATCATCGCTGCCGAGAAGGTGGGTGCTGCGCTTCGCAACATGCAGTCAACATGGTCCGCGCCGGTGTTCCGCGTACCCGGCGAGCAGAGCGCCAGGCTCTCGACCATCGAACGGGCGCTGCCCGGCTGCATCATCGTCAATCAGGCAGGGCGGCGCTACATGAACGAGGCCGCCTCCTATCACATCGTGGGCCGGCAGATGATCCAGAACGATAAGCCCGGAGCAGGAACCCAGCCGTCGTGGGTGATCTTCGATCATGAATTTCGCCACAAATACCCGATGGGACCATTGCTGCCGCTCGTCCCGGATGCGTTGCAACTGCCCGGCGTTCGCAAGATCCTTCGCAAGGCTCAGTCGCTTGAGGAGCTCGCATGCAAAATCGAGGTACCCCCTGAAACGCTCGCGGCAACGGTCGAACGCTTCAATACGGACGCCCGCAAGGGCGTAGACTCCGAGTTCGATCGGGGCGGTCCCGAATATGACCGGATGTACGGCGACCCGCGAGTTCAGCCCAATCCGACGCTCGCTCCAATTGAGCACGGGCCCTTCTATGCGATGCCGATCTACGGTGGCGATATCGGCACCAACGGCGGCATTGTCACGGACGAGCAGGCGCGTGCCTTGGACGATTCCGGCCGGCCGATCGATGGCCTGTATGCCGTCGGTAACAACGCCGCCTCGGCCATGGGCGAAAGCTACCCCGGGGCCGGCGTCACCCTCGGGCCGGCGATGACATTCGGATATGTCGCCGGCCGGCATGTGATGGGCGCCAACAGCTAAAAGGTCGGCGCTGTCCGAGTCAGCGCGGCGGCGGCGGCGGTCCCTCGAGATCAGATCGAGCAGCCACTGCGACCCGTTCGATCCCGTCTGGCCCCAGCTCTTTGACGAGCATGGACATGCGCCGCGACACGGTCCGGCGGATCAGCCATCGGCCATTCTGCCGGACAAATTCGTCATCGTAGGTGACGGCGAGTTGCGTGTGCCGTTTAGATGCCGTGTCGATCTGGAAGAAGAAGAGGTCGAACGCGCCGGTCGCCTCATTAGGGCCCGTCATCTCGACGATCGGATTCTGCCCGTGGTGCATGTCGATGATGTTGGGTTGGCATCCCCACTCACGGAAAATGTGCACGAAGGCGTCCGGATCGGTAAACAGCGGAAAGCCTTCGTAGTCGATCACCGCGTCATCGGTGAAACAGGCGCGAACCTGCTCCGGCTGCTTCCGGTCGCAGGCGCGTAGATAGCGCGACTTCAACGCCTCGATTGCGCGGATATCCTCCAGGACCGAAAGCCGCTGCTCTACGCTAGGCTCACCCATCGGCACTTCTCCCTTGGACCAAGACTAGTTCGCCAGTTCCGACTCGATCGCGCTCACCAGGGCCGGATCGTCCGGTGCAGTGCTCGGAGCGAAGCGGGCAACGACCCGCCCGTCGCGGGAGATCAGAAACTTCTCAAAATTCCACAGCACGTCAGGATCCGCGTTGGGGGTCATGCCATAGCCCTTGAGCTGCTCCCGCATCTGGTCTCCGGCGGCGCCGAGTGACGGGATCGCGGAGGTCAACTCCCGGTACAGCGGGTGCTGCTGGTCGCCCGTAACCGCGATCTTCTCGAACATCGGGAATTGGACGCCGAAGCTGGTCTGGCAGAAATCGGCAATCTCTTCGTTGGTGCCAGGTTCCTGCCCGGCAAAGTCATTGGCCGGGAAGCCGAGCACGACCAAACCCTGCTCACGATAGCGTTCGTACAGCTTTTCGAGCCCTTCATATTGCGGCGTGAGCCCACATTTGGAGGCGACGTTTACGACCAGGAGTACCTTGCCGGCATATCGGCCTAGCGACGAATCCGATCCATTGATCGTCTTCAGCGGGATGTCTGCGATTGCGGTGGCCATGGCACCTCTCCAAAAATGACTTGAGACTTCGTTCAATAACGGGTGAAGGGAGTCTGCGCGAGACGGTATCTCTTACGCAATTCCGCTGACCCTCATCTTTTTTAGCGGTAGAGACGTAGAGAATCGACTCTCACATTACGTAGATCATCGACCAGGAGAGACTATGAGCGCGGTGGCGGCAGGGACATCCGACTCGTATCGGCTCGACCGTGAGCAGTTGCTCGAACAGGCGCGGCGGAGAGCGGGACTGAGCGATTTCGGTGATCTCTGGTTCCTCGAGCCGATGGATCGCTTCATCGAAGCAGCCAACTCGGAAGCCAAACTGACCCGCGCGGGCTTTGACGGGCAGGTGGAGGTGATCGTCAAGGGGCTCGTGAGCCGGTTGCGAATGATCGACGACATTGGTCGCCATCCGGAAATATTGGACGAAAACCTCGAGGTCGCCGGAATCATCCTCGGCCTTCCGCGTACGGGCAGCACCATCTTTCATCGCCTTCTTGCCAGTGCGCCGGGGATGACGGCCATTCGCTGGTACGAGGCGCAGAACTTTGCGCCTTTCCCCGGCGAGAGGCCAGGTGAGCCGTCGGAAAGGCGCGCCTATGCCCAGGCGATGATTGATGGTTGGCTCAGCCTCTCGCCGGAGCTGGCTTCGATCCACCCACTTGATCCGGAGGCCCCCGACGAAGAGATCCTGATCCTTGGGCAGATGTTCGTCAGTACGATGGTCGAAGGGATGACCTTCGCGCCCAGCTTCGCTCGCTGGCTGGATGGCTATGACCAGTCGCGCGGGCATGAGGACCTGAAGACGATCCTCAAATATCTGCAATGGCAGGACCCGAGCCGGCGCGGATCCAAATGGGTGCTGAAGAGCCCGTCCAATCTGCCTTACCTGGATTATGCGGCGAAGGCGTTCCCCGATGCCTTGCTGATCATGACCCACCGCGATCCAGTGCAGACCGTGCCATCTTACGTCAGCATGGAGGCGGCGCTCTACAAACTCAGTTCAACCCTGAGTGATCAGGAGGTGGGGGAGTTCTGGTTCGCGCGCCTCGCGAGCTGGATGCGGCGCTTCGAGGCAACTCGGGCGAGGCTCGGTGAAGAGCGATTCATCGACATCGATTATCGGGAAGTCACGCGCGACCCGCTGCTTCAGGCAGAGCGCGTGTTGCAGCGGATGGGGATTTCCACCGACGATCGGATCGAAGCCGCGCTGACCGAATTCCTCGCCGGCAACAAGCGCGAACAACGCCCGATGCACGACTATTCGCTGGAACGATTCGGGCTCAGCGAGGAGGCGATCGAAACTGAGTTCGCTGACTACCGCGCGCGGTACATCGCCTGACATGAACTCTGCGGAAGTTTATCGAACCCCCGACGACCGGTTCGTGGATCTGCCGGGATATAGTTTCTGTCCGCGCTACATCGAAATTCCGGACGATCAGTTCGGAACCCTTCGGATGCACTATGTCGATGAGGGCGCACGCGACGCTGCTATCGTGCTCATGCTGCATGGCAACCCGACGTGGAGCTTCCTCTACCGCCACATCATCCCGACCATTGCTGCGGCAGGCTGGCGGGTCATCGCGCCCGACATGGTTGGGTTTGGCCGGTCGGACAAACCGCTTGCTCGGTCAGCCTATGGCCTGACCCGCTTCGTCACCTGGATGCGCCAGTTCCTGCGTGGCCTCGACCTTCGTCGGATCACATTGGTTTGCCAGGATTGGGGCGGACCAATCGGCCTGCGGGCTCTCGCCGCGGAGCCGGATCGTTTTGACGCCGTGCTCGCCACCAATACGCTGCTTCAGAATTGCCAACCTTCGCCACTCGGCGTTGCGGACTGGCCCGGGAAATTGATCGAAGAGTGGATCGAGACCTGTCGGACGCACAGCGATCTTCCAGTCGGTGAATTGGTCGCACGGGCGACCGTCACTCGACCAACGCCCAAGGTGCTGCGCGGGTATGAAGCCCCCTTTCCTGATGCCACATCGAAATCAGGCGTGTTGCAGATCACCTGCTGCATTCCAGTCGCCGCAGATGACCCTGAAGCGCTCGAGAACCGATCCGCGTGGAGCGTCCTGGAGGGTTTCGACAAACCCTTCCTGACCGCATTCAGTGACAGCGATCCGGCGACGATCGCATGGGAGGAGGTGTTCCAGCGGCGCATCCCAGGTGCTGCCGGCCAGCCTCACACGCGCATCCCGAGCGCTGGCCATTTTGTTCAGGAGGAGCAGGGCGATGCATTGGCTGACGTGCTCCTCAACTTCCTCAAGGCCAATCAGGCCAGTTAGCAAACCCAAGGAGAGAATCGATGCTTCTGAAAGACAAGGTCGTGGTGGTTAGCGGAGTTGGGCCAGGGCTTGGCCAAGCCCTCGCCAGAATCGCCGCTCAAGAAGGCGCCAAGGTTGTGCTCGGAGCACGCAACGAGGCCTTTCTGGAAGAGGTGCGGTCCGGCATTGAAGCCACTGGCGGTCAGGCGGTGGTGGCTCCGTGCGATGTCAGCAATGCCGATCAGTGCAAGCGGCTCGCGGAGACCGCGGCCAACGCGTTCGGCGGGAAGATCCATGGGCTGGTCAACAGCGCTTACTACCACGGCCAGTGGGAATTCACCGAGAACGCGGATGACGCGGAATGGGCGAAGGTGTTCGATGTGTCCTGTCTTGGCGCGCTTCGCCTGACGCAGGCGTGCTTGCCGTATCTGAAGAACGGCGGTGCGGTGGTCAACGTCTCGACCATGGCAACGGTCAAGCCGCATGGAGCCGAATTCGGGATGGAGATGGGCTATGCGGTCGCCAAAAGCGGCTTGAACGTGCTCGGCAAATATATGGCGACGGATCTGGGTAAGCACGGCATCCGCGTGAACACTTGCCGCATGGGCTGGATTTACGGCCAGCCGGTTAAGGACTTCATCCAGTCACAAGTTGCTCAAGGAACTCGGGAAGAAGATGTGATCGCAGGCGTGACCAAGGACATCCCAATCGGGAAAATTCCCCCCGAGGATGATTGCGCTCGGGCGGTGCTGATGATGCTGTCGGATTATGCCGCGGTTGTCAGCGGCGCCTCACTGGACGTCAATGGCGGCCACTGGATGGCTCCGTAAGAGGAGAGCGGGAGCCAAGCGAGCGATGCAGAAGCAATCGCTTGGTTCCCCTCAGTGGCGCGACGAGTTGATGTTCCCGCCGTCCACGACGATTTCGGCCGCCGTGATATAGCTTGCCTCATCGGAGAGCAGGAACCGAATAACCCGGCCGACCTCCTCCGCTTCGCCAAACCGCCCCATCATGATCCGCTGCTCGAAATAGCCGGGCAGGGCGGCCTTGGTCTCCGCCATGATCGGCGTATCGATCTGCCCCGGACTGACGCTGTTGATCCGAATTCCGTCTCTCGCCAGTTCGTCGGCCATCGATCGCACGAGCGAGATCACCGCGCCCTTGGCGGCGCTGTAGATCGGGATCAGCGCATTTCCGAGTGTCGCGTTGATCGACGAGAGGGCAACGATTGCGCTTCCGGGCTGCGAACGCAGATCTTCGCGGAAGGCCTGGGTCATGAGGACAATCGGGCGAACGTGAAGGCTGAGTCCGGCTTCCCAATTGTCCGGCGTCACGCCGTCGATCCCGGTAATCTCGGCTGTTCCGGCGGAATGGACGATCCCGCCAACCGGGCCGATCCGCTCTCGGGAGGTGGCAGCCGCGGGGGAGACGGCTTGCGGGTTGCGCAGATCGCACGCGATCCCGACAGTCGGAACACCATAGCGGGCAGCGATGTCGGAGGCCGCACTCTCTACCCCATCGCTGTTGATATCCCACAGGGCAACAGGCCGACCAACTGCGGCGAGGCAGTGGGCCGTCGCGAGACCGATCCCCGATGCTCCGCCGGTGATGACTACCCCGGAGCTTGGCGAGTTGAGCTTTGGTGTGGGGTCAGTCGGAGAATTCATTCGGCGTCTCTCTTGCGGGCATCAAGGCTTCAGCTCAGCAACGCTGTTGCTGGATCACGAAAGTAGCGGCAAGAGCAGAGCGATCAAATCACATCGCGCAGGGGTGTCTTGGTGGTAGCTGACCAATCACAGCAGGAACTGCTTCGCAGGATCGATCGGCTGGAATCGATCGATGCCATTCGGCAGCTCGCTGCGAAATATTCACTCGCGCTGGACATGCGCGATTCCAACGCGTGGGTGAATCTTTTCCCCGAGGATGTTCGCGTCGGCGGAGGTCTCTCCGGTCGGAAGGCGTTGCGCGACTGGTTTGAAGAGACGCATTGGAAGCAGTTCGACGGAACCTCGCACCACATCGGCGGTCACATCATTGAATTCGACAGCCCTGATGAGGCGCAAGGAGTCGTCTATTCCAAGAACGAGCATGAGACCGGTCCGGAATGGGTGATCATGCAGATGATGTATTTCGATAAATATGAGCGGATTGACGGGCGCTGGTATTTCCGCCGCCGGCTACCGCTTTACTGGTACGCGACGGACCTCAACAAGCCGCCGATCGGGGACCGCAAAATGCGCTGGCCAGGAGCCCAACCCTACCATGGCAGCTTTCATGATCTGTTTCCGTCATGGAAGGAGTTTTGGGAGCGCGGCGGGCAAACGAACGAGGAACCGGTTGCGGCCCCCGCGCCACTGGAGAAGTTTCTGGAAACGATGCGGAGGGATGCGCCCTTGCCACGGTCGCGTGTGCGGACCTGATTAGCTCCCCGGGCTCGGACTTTGGACGCGCGGTGCGATGCGGGCAATCCCGCTCTCATATTTGACGTTATGCACCGAGATCATCGACTCGACGTCCCGCACGCCTTCCATCGTGCGGATGCGCAGGTTCACCATGTCGTTGAGCTGCTCGATGCTCGTGAACAAGCCCATGGCCAACAAGCTGTACCGTCCGAGCAGGATGATCACGCAATTGATGTCGTCGAGAGCGGAAAGCTGATTGGCGAGGGTCTGAACCCGACTGGGTTCCGCATCGATGCCGAGCATCACCAGGTTCGGTGAGCCGGCAAGGCGGAAATCGGTCACCACCGTGAACTGAAGAAGCCGCTCCGCCTGAAGCCGTTTGATCCGGCTACGGACGGTCCCTTCAGTTACTCCGAGCTCGGCCGCGATCTGCCGGTTGGACACACGGGCGTCGCGTCCCAGTTTCTCGACAATGCGCCGGTCGAGATCGTCAAGCTTGGTCCCGTTCAAAGTGGCACCACGTTGAATTCGAATTTGATGATATCGGCGGCGATGCCGGGCGTCAGGCTGCCGACCCCGGCAATCCCGGCGACATGCTCCATCAGGAACAGGTTGATCTCCGTGAAATCGTGAAGCGCAACCAGCAGCTCAATATCATGAGCGCCGCTCATGATATTGACACTCAGGACTTCGGGGAGGCGGGCCAGGTCGCGAGCCACGTCGCTAACTTCGCGCTTGCGCACCTTGATGCCGACAACGATCAGCACATTGTAATCATGCGCCGCAAAATCGGTCACCGCGATGACCCGGCAGGCGCCGCTTTCCTCAAGCCGTCGCAACCGGCTCGAAACCGTCGCGGCAGTCACTGAGAGCCGCTCCGCAATTTCCTGGTTTGTGGCGCGCCCGTTGCTGCGGAGGATCTCGATAATCCCCAGGTCCAATGGATCCAGAACCGGCGGAGCCGATGTCTTACCGGATCGGATTTGCATTCGCGACAGTGCCCCTATTCCCGACACCACCGTATCAATTCCACTGCGCCGGTGCTAGGTTGCGTGCGGGAGAATTTCCGCCTCCGGTTAGATGGGTGACCCTGCCTGCTCCTGCGCAATGATGTCCAGGAACAGCGGACGTTCGCCGCCGCCATGGACCTCCAATTCCGCGCCGCTGATGTAGGCAGCCATAGGCGATGCCAGGAAGGCAACTGCATTGGCAATGTCTGCGCCCCGCCCGAGGCGGTGAAGCGGCAGGCTATCGGCAATCCGCTGTTGGGCCCGTGCCGAACCGTAGGTTTCCTCCGTCGTCTCGGTCTCGATGAGCCCGACGATGATTGCGTTAACGCGAATTTCCGGGCCCCATTCCTGGGCGAGGCTCTTGGTCAGGCTGACCAGCCCTGCTTTCGCCGCACCGTAGATCGCGGTGCCGGGTGAAGGGCGCTGCGCCGCAACGCTAGCTATATTGACGATCGAACCTTTGCTTGCGCGCAGGTGCGGATAGGCCGCTTGAGCGACATGCAGCGGGGCCAGCAGATTCAGCGCGATAATCGCTTCCGAAAAGCGAGGACTGGCTGTGGCTGCCACCGCTTGCGGGGAGCCGCCCGCGTTATTGACCACGATGTCGAGCCTGCCATGCTTTGCCACCGCTTGATCGATCAGCTGTTGTGCCTGATCAGGCTTGCGGATGTCGCAGGCGAAAAAAGAAGCCGATCGGCTCGCAGACCTAGGAAGATCATTAGGCTCATTGCGCCCGCAGGTGACGACATCGCATCCAGCTTCGAGCAGGCGGGTAGCAATCGCAGCCCCGATGCCGCGGGTTCCGCCGGTCACTAGGGCAACCTTCCCTTGGAGTCCTTCAAGCATCGATCTTCAGCCGAGGTGCTTGGAGAAGAAGCGAACCATCACTTCCAGCGCTTCACGTGCTTCGGGAAGATGCAGGATGTACCAATGGGCGTGGGGCATCGCCTCGAACACAAACAGGTCGGCATCCACCCCGGAGTGCCGCAGAGCGCGATGAAAACTTGTCGTGGCGCTGAGCACCGCGTCCCGTGTGCCACTGATCAATAGCGTGGGGGGAAAGCGGCTGAGATCACCCTTGACCGGCGACACAAGCGGATCGCTTGGGTCTGCACCGCCAATATAGGCGCGGATTTCGCTCAGTTCATGAGTGGGCGGCAGGACCGTCTCACCCCAAAAGCCCATAAGCGTGAAAATCTGCGCAGTATCACCGAGATCAGTCAGGTCTCCACCCGCGGTGAAGACTCCGCAGCAAGCCGGAAGCGGAATTCCGTCCCGCTGCAACCGCATGATCGTTTGAGCCGTCAGGAACCCGCCAGCCGAAGCGCCATAGATCCCGATTTGCTCCGGCTGATTATATTTGCGCATCTCCTTGTACACGGCAACGACATCATCGACCGCTGCAGGAAATGGGTGCTCCGGCGCGAGCCGGTAATCGATAGCAAAGACCGTGATCCGGGCCATGTTGGCGATTGGAATCGCTTCCACCAGCGCGCCCGAGCCCATTACGAACCCGCCGCCGTGGAGGTTCAACAGCACCTTGCCGGCATTCTCCGGCGGCATGTCCTTTGGCGTTAGCCGGTGGCAGCGGACGCCGGCGATGGACATTTCCTCAACGTCAACCGGATAGGCCTCCAAGGCCATGTCCGACAGGGCCTTCATCTGCTGATCGACGCTTTCGCGCATCGCCCACATGGGGATCGGTTCGGAAGTGGCGGGGGGCGCCTCGGACCAAGGCGGCGTAGCGAGAAACGCCCGGGCTTCGTTGCTGACGGTGTTGGGCACCGGCAGCACACGGCCTCCCAGGTCAACGCCGCCATCCGAGTCGATTCTATACGCCATCAAACCCCTCCATGCCTGCCGACGGGCGACACCGACGCGGTGCCAGCTGGCTGCTGGCGCATCGCAGCCCTGGGCGCAAGAGCGGGAGCGCCAGCCGGCAGTGAAGCGGGCGCTCCAAGGCGCTAGTGCAGGATGAAAT
>CBFGZJ010000031.1:0-11679 GCA_965653215.1 uncultured Sphingomonas sp.
TTGTCGATCCTGGCGAGCGAAGGCAGCGGCTGCGACGTGCTTGAGCCCGATGACGGCCGGTCCGGGGGCTGGACTCATCGCGAGTTTGCAGCGGCGCTTTCCCGCGCCGTGCAGCGGCGGACCCTGACGATGGGCATTCCGCGGGCGGTGATGCGCGGTGGAGCCGTGCTCGACCGCTTGCTGCGGGGCGATCGCGCGAAGTTGACGGCCGATCGAATCGCCTATTTCTGCCATCCGGACTGGCTGTCGGACCCGAGCCGCGCCGTCCCGGCCGCCCTTTGGCGTCCTACGATCGAAACCGCTCAAGGACTGGCGGATACCGCCGCCTGGTACCGCGCGCAGGGGTGGCTTTAGTTACGCCCGCCGCTTTTGCGCCCCATTACATTGTCACAGCGCCGAACCTTGCACTAGGACCCGCAACGCCATGCCAGACCAACAGACCCTCGCCAGGGTGAAGGCGCTGATCGAACCCTTCAACAAGAAGGGTGTGACGGTCACCGAATCGACGAGTTTCGCGCGCGATCTCGAATGGGACAGCCTAACGGTGCTCGATTTCGTGTCCCAGATCGAGGATGACTTCGACATTCTCATCACCATGAACATGCAGGCCGAAATCGAAACCGTCGGTCAGCTCGCGGAAGCGGTCGACAAGCTTCAGGCCGCCGGATGACTGACCTGTTCAGCAAGTTCGATGACCTGATTGCGACCCGTGAACGGCTGCTGTCGACCGGACTGACAGACCCGTTCGGCCTAGTGATGGAGCGCGTTGAGTCGCCGACCGTCGCCATTTGTAATGGTCGCCGCACGATCCTTCTCGGCACCTACAATTACATGGGGATGACGTTCGACCCGGACGTGGTCGCTGCGGGCAAGCAGGCGCTTGACGATTATGGATCGGGAACGACCGGAAGCCGGGTTCTCAACGGAACTTACGCCGGGCACCGAGCGGTCGAAGACGCTCTCAAGGACTTCTACGCCATGGATCATGCCATGGTGTTCTCGACCGGATACCAGGCCAATCTGGGTATCATTTCGACGATGGCCGGCAAGGACGATTACATCATCGTCGACATCGACAGTCACGCCTCGATCTACGACGGCTGCGCGCTCGGAAATGCGCAGGTCGTCGCCTTCCGTCACAATGATGTCGAAGCGCTCGAAAAGCGATTGAAGCGGCTCCCTGCCGAAGCGGGCAAGCTGGTCGTCCTCGAGGGTGTCTACTCGATGCTGGGCGACGTCGCGCCATTGCAGGAGATGATCGCCGTCTCGAAGGCGCATGGGGCGATGGTCCTTGTCGACGAGGCGCATTCAATGGGCTTCATCGGCGAACATGGGCGCGGCGTCGCGGAAGCGCAGGGGGTGATCGACGACGTCGATTTCATTATCGGCACCTTCTCCAAGTCGGTCGGCACGGTTGGCGGGTTCTGCGTTTCCAACCATCCCAAGTTTGAAATCCTGCGGCTGGTTTGCCGCCCCTATGTCTTCACCGCCTCCCTGCCACCCTCGGTGGTGGCGACCGCCGCGACATCGATTGGCAAGCTCAAGGACGGGGCAGCAAAGCGGGCGCATCTGTGGGAAAACAGCCGCAGGCTCCACGCAGGACTCCGGCAACTCGGATTTCAGCTTGGGACCGAGGAGCCGCAGTCGGCGATCATCGCCGTCATTATGCCTGATCTGGAGAAGGGCGCGGCGATGTGGGAGGCGCTGCTGCGGCATGGCCTTTACGTCAATCTCGCGCGGCCGCCGGCGACCCCGGCGGGAATGACGCTGCTGCGCTGCTCGCTCTGTGCCGAGCACAGTGCCGACCAGGTGGAGGAGATCCTCGGCATCTTCGCCGCCGCGGGCAAAACCACGGGCTGCCTCGCCTGACGTTCGCTTCCCCGCTCCTGAAGCGGAGATTCCCGGGCGGCATACGACAAGGGGTTTTCCTCCGACTCGGAGCCGTCTAGAATCCCGCCATGATTCAAGGGGACGGGGACTCCGCCCAATTCAGCTGGCGCAGCGGCGCCACCGCGATCGCGCTGCTGTCGGCTCTGCTGCTTCTTGGCCTGGTTGTTCTCGTCACCCTGGCCAGCAATGCGCGCGACCAGGCCCTGCAGGGCGAACGCCACGCCTATGACGTGACGTTGCTCAGCCGGACTGTCGACGCGACCATCTCCCGGTCAGAGGCTGCGCTCGGCCGCTACGTGCTCGATGAGAAAACAGAATCGAGCGGGAACATCTACTACAGCCAGTGGCGATTGGCCGGCCACCAAATCGACCAGCTGGGGCGGCTGGTCGTGTCCGATCCGGAACAGAGCCGGCGCGTGGGCGATCTTCGGGCGCTGTATCGGGCACGGGGTGAAGAGCTCGCGCTCGCGGCGCGGGCGGCTGCGCGCAAGAAAGGGCAGGGCGGAATGCCGCTGTTCTATTCGGCCGGGCTTTCGTCGACCGGGCCAGCCCTGCGGGATAAGCTCGCCGAAATTGCCAATGCTGAACGCGCGGCCCTACGCGAACGGATGCAGGAAACACAGCTGTTCAGCGCCGAAGCTACGCGACTGACCGATTACCTCCGGTGGCTGGGCTTACTTGTCGGCTTTGGCGCCGTCTTCCTCGGCTGGCTCGCCTATGAGGCGTTGCGTGCTCACGCTCGCACGCGTCGCGAAGCGGAAAATGAAGCCGATCGCGCGACCGAGCTCGAACGGGCGGTGCTCCAGCGCACGCGGGAACTCAGCGAAGCCAACGCCGCACTCAAGGCCGAGGCCGAGGAACGGATGGCGGCCGAGGCTCAGCTTCGCCAGGTGCAGAAAATGGAAGCGGTCGGGCAACTGACTGGCGGCATTGCGCACGACTTCAACAATATGCTCGCGGTGGTGGTTGGCGGCATTGATCTCGCCCGGCGGCGCTTGAACGGACCGCGGCGAGAGATCATGCTCCATCTTAACAATGCGATGGAGGGAGCAACCCGCGCTGCCGCGCTGACCCGCCGATTGCTGTCGTTCGCGCGGTCGGAGCCGCTGCTCCCTGAGCGCGTTGATTCAAGCAAGCTGGTCGATGGGATGACGGACCTGCTCGATCGCACCCTTGGCGAACGGATCACCATCACCCGGAGCCTGGATGGAGAGGTCTGGCCAGTCTTCGTCGATCCGCATCAGCTCGAGAACGCGATCGTTAACCTGGCGGTCAATGCTCGCGACGCCATGGACGGCACCGGCCAGATGCGAATCGAGACGTCAAACGTCACGCTCGCGGCCAACGAGGTTGGTGACGTCCGGGCTGGCGACTACGTGAAAATTTCAGTGATCGACAATGGCTGCGGCATGACTCCGGAAGTCCTGGAGCGCGCGTTCGAGCCGTTCTTTACCACCAAGCCGGTCGGCAAGGGCACTGGCCTTGGTCTTTCGCAAATCTTCGGCTTCGCGCACCAGTCTGGCGGCGAGGTCGGGATCGAAAGCGAGCTCGGGCGGGGCACCATTGTCTCCATTTACCTGCCGCGGACCCGCATCGAACCGGCGGCGGTTCATTTCCATCCGGCGGCTCAGCGCGACGAGTCAGTTGGACCCAGGGCGGGCTCCCGCATCCTGCTGGTCGAGGATGATCCCCGCGTGCGCGCCGCCACTGTCGATGCGCTCGAGGACCTCGACTACACCCCAGTCGCCTGCTCGAGCGGCGCCGAGGCGATCGAGCAATTCGAGCAGCAAGAGTTCGATCTTGTCATCAGCGACGTGATCATGCCGGAGATGACCGGGCCGGAACTGGTGCGCGAGCTTCGCCGCCGCCGGCCGGACATCGCGGTTCTGTTCGTCACGGGCTATGTCGGCGACGGCGAGACCGACAATCTCGTCGGCTCGGAGATGCTGCGCAAGCCATTCACCGTCAGCGCGCTGGAGGAGGCGATTGCCGCCGCCCTGTCGCGCCAGGTTAGCGAATCGCGCCAGAGCGGAGCAGCCGCGGCAAGAGGGTAAGCGCGGCGAGCAGCGGCCAGCGCCGCTGCCATGGCTTCAGGACGATGTTGGTGCCGGCATGCCGGTTGATCTTCCACGCGATGTAGTCCGCGCCGTCGGCGAAGGTGAGGCTCGCCTTGGCCAGGCGCGGGATCGCATAGGCTTTGCCGAGGACGCGCCGCCATCCCCAAGAGGTCCGCTCTGCGGTGGGGAGCGCTTCCACCGCGGGCGCCGTGAAGCGGACGTAGCGATCGGGCGCTGAGTCCACGACCGAGCGGCTCCGGCCGCCCCGTTCCGCCCGAAGCTCCGCGGAGTAGGTGAGGGCGAATGCACGTCGCCACCAATCGAGCGGATCCTCCCCTGCAACCCGTCCGGCCGCGGCAAGCAGGGCCGGTGCCGCGCGGGCAATGGCCTGTACTGCAGCATCGGTCGCCTCGGGACCAGCTGACCAGACCAGCCTGGAAGGCTGCGCGAACCGGGCCCATGTCGAGACCATCTTCGTCTCTGAACCATTAAGCCGGTGAAAGTCGGCTTCGCTGAGGACTGCATATTTCGCAACCAGCTGGCCATCACTGAACGCAAACACGTTCGGTGGGATCAACCGGTTGGCCAGCGCCAGCCAGCGCCGGTCATACGCCGCGTCGTAGCTCGACACGATCAGGTAGAAGTCGAGCATCAGACCGTCGAGCTGGGTCTCGCGCAGGCAACTGCCGTAGAAGAGGACTGCCCGGCTGGCCGATCCGTGGCGAGCGGCGATGGCTTGCGCCATGGCGGTCACCCGCGGATCGACGGAAGTCAGAAGCTCTTCGCGGACGAGCTTGGCGAGCGGTTCGGCCATGCCTCAGGCGGCGAGGCGGACGAACGAAAGCGGAGGTGCCGAGCGCAGGACGATCGGATGGCCGATATCGGTTTCGAATAGTTCGCCGTCGAGGATGACGCTCGAGCTTGGCCCTTCCAAGCGGATTTCGTCTGCTTCCTCGAAGTGCACTCCGTTCAGCTTGCTTCGGCCGAGGCGTCCGGCGACGCTGGCAAACATCAGGCGAAGGATCGGCAAACGTCGTTCGTCGACCGCCAGCAGCTTCAGCGGCGCCGTTCCGGGACGGCGGATCGCACTCGTCAGCAATAACTTGTCGAGCGTGGTCACCAGCAACACCGAGAAGCGGCCGTCGATTTTGCCGTCAGGCCTGACGATCACGCTCATTGGACTCGGCTTTGGCGGAAGGAAGCGCGACCGAATGCCGAGAAGCTTCTGAGCAATTACCGCCATCGCGGTGAGGAGATGCGAGAAGCCGTTCGGCAGCCCAAGAGGATAAATTTTGTGGCGGCAATAGAGCATGATGTCAGCCAGGCCGGCACCGCCGAGGAACATCCCGATCACCGGCAGCGACTCATCGCCGTCGCGGCGAAGCGCGATCAGCTGCCGGTCGACGATATGCGGCTCCAGATCCTCATTCACGAACTGGAGCAGGCGTTCCAATGCGGCAACCGGGTCTCCGTCCGCACCGAGATCGAGTGCGATCAGGTTGGTCTTGCCGTTCGGCAGCACGGCCACCGGCGGCGGTCCGCCCGGGAAATGATTGCCATTGTGAAGCTCCGTCAACGTCGCCTGGACCGTGCCGTCGCCACCATTGATGACCAGGATGCGCGGCTTGACCCGCGCAATGGTGCGGAGCGCGTCTTCGATCTGGCTGACTTTCTCGACCTCATAATGGAAGATATCCGGCCGGTCCGCGCAGAACGCACGGATGCGCGGCAACAACGCAAGGTTGCCAGTCGATTTTGGATTCGAAAGAAGCGCGATCCGCGGGCCGCCCATCAGGCGACCGGCCCGACGGAAAGCCCCTTGCGATACTGCAGGCGGATCGTGACGGTTTGCGGCGAATTGCCGACCGTGAAGCCAGTCTTCGAGAAAGGCGCTTTGAGGCTGGTCAGTGACAGCGATGGGTTACGAGAGTAGCCGCCGCCGTCGTTGAGGTCACGCTCGCCGTTGCCATTGACGTCATGATGAACAACGACCGCGTACCGTCCCGGACCTGGAACCGGGAGGCATACATCGACCGGACTGACGGATTTCACCCGGATCTTTTCGCGGCCAAGGCGGCCACCCTTCTTCAGATAGCCTTCGTTGTTGTACAGGATCACCCTGGCAGTCCCGGTCGCCGACTTGAATCCGGACAGGTGCACGAGCACCGATGGCTTGCCGCCGGCACAATCCGGTGAGCCCTTCGCAACCACCGCCGAGGCCGGAGCAATCAGGAATGCGGACGCCACCAGGGCGAGCACAGCCGAGCAAGTTTTGGACATGATTTCCTTTGTCACTTCGTTATACGCACTTGTGAGAACAGGAGCGGACCGAGGCTAACACCTCGCCGAACATCGTCTTTTCCGGTCGGTTTGCGGCCAAAATAGGGTCTTGGGGCGACAAAAAGGTGCTGCGGTATTCGCTGATCGATCGCTACCTATCGAAGACGATTGCCGTTCCCCTGTTCGGGACGCTGCTCCTGGCAGCCATGTTGCTTGTGCTGGACAAGATGCTGCGCCTGTTCGATTTTGTGGTGAACGCAGGTGGTCCGGTCAGCGTCGTATGGCGGATGCTTGCAAACTTGCTGCCCGAATATTTCGGCCTGGGCATACCGATTGGACTTCTGCTCGGCATTCTGCTCGCTTTTCGCAAGCTGGCCCTGTCATCCGAGCTCGACGTGCTTCGCAGCGTTGGCATGAGCTATCGCCGATTGCTCCGCGTCCCCTATGTTTACGCGATCATCTTGATGGCCATCACCTTCCTGATCGTCGGCTTCATCGAACCCTATGCGCGCTATCGCTATGAGGGCTTGCGCTTCGACCTAAGGTCAGGCGCTCTGGGCGCGTCGATCAAGGTTGGCGAGTTCAACCGCATCGGCAAGCGGCTGACCCTGCGGATCGATCGAAGTCACGACGCGGGGACCCGCCTCGAGGGCATCTTCATCACCGTCGATGACAAGTCGGGGGCATCGGTCACCGCGACCGCCGACAGCGGCCAGTTCCTGGCGACGGACGACGCGGACACAATCTTGTTCCGGCTTCAGCGCGGCCGATTAATCCAGCAATCGCCGAAATTCTCGGCGCCGCGGACGCTGGCTTTCGACAGTTATGATCTACCGATCAAAATGCCCCGCATCGATCAGTTTCGCGGCCGTGGAGACGATAATCCGGAGCTGACCATCACCGAATTGATCGAACGCGCTTCCGACCCGGCGAGTACCAAGCGCCAGCGGAATGGCGCGATCGCCAACCTGAACTTTCGGCTGGTTGAAGTGGTGATGATGCTCCTGATCCCGCTCCTCGCCGTCGCGCTGGCCGTGCCGCCCAAGCGGAGCACCTCGGCGCTGGGGATCTTTGTCGGGCTGGTGATCATGGTCACCTACCACAAGGTCAACCAATATGCCGAGCAAATGGGTGCTCAGGGCCGGATCGATCCGATCTTGGCATTGTGGATCCCGTTCGTAATCCTCATCGCCCTGATTCTGTGGATGTACAGGGTTGCCGCCCATGTCCCGGGGGGGCAGCCGATTGGAGCGCTGGAGCGGGTAGCGGCGCAGATCGGCAAGCTGATCCGCGCGCTCTTGCCGAAGACGGGCGGCGCCGACTTGAGCCGCGCATGATCAACCTCCAGTTTTTCCCGTCGCGGCGGCTCGCGGTCTACATGGCGAAGCTGTTCCTGGTCCGCAGCTTCGCAGTGCTGGTGGCGCTCGTGATGATCCTGATGACGCTCGATTTGCTCGGGGAGTCCGGGAAAATCCTTGCAGTGCCAGGCAACGGTGAGGCTGAGCTGTGGACCTACGTATCGTTGCGCGTCCCCCAGCTCGTCTCACGCTTTCTCCCCTTTTCTGTATTGCTTGGGACGTTGATCACCTTCGCCGGGCTGAACCAGCATAGCGAGGTCATTGCGATGAAGGCTGCGGGCTTGTCTGCCCACCAGATCCTCGCGCCACTGATCGTTGTCAGCACACTGATTGCGGGTCTGCACTTCGCGTTCAATGAGCGGATCGTGACCGCGGCGACGCGGACGGCCAAAGCGTGGGAGGCGGTCGACTATCAACCCATTCCGCCATCCAGCGGAATCCTCAACAATGTGTGGCTGTTGAACGGCGACGACCTGGTGCGAGCCCGTTATGCGGGGGTGACCCGCACCGGATTCCGGCTCGAAGGGGTGACGCTGTATGAGCGGGAGGGCGGCGCGATTTCCCGCATCGTAACCGCGCAACGCGCAACTCCGAAAGACGGCGCATGGCGGCTGGAGGCGGTCGAGATCTATGATTCGAAGATGAACCTACGCACACGAAGGCCAAGTCTGCTGGCGCTGCAGGGCGTCGATCCTCGCCGCTTCACTCTGGCCAAAGTCGATCCGGAAGAGCGAAACTTCTTCACCCTCAGCCGCACGATCGCGGAAATGAAAGATGCGGGGCGTCCCACGACCGAGGCGCTGACGGGATATTGGCACAAACTTTCAGGTCCGATCTCAACGATCCTGATGCCTCTGCTCGCCGCCGTGGCGGCCTTTGGCCTCGCGCGGTCGGGCCAGGTCCTATTGCGGGCAACGATCGGAATGGCGCTCGGCTTTACTTATTTCGTGGTCGACAACTTCAGCATGGCGATGGGCAATGTCGGGGCTTATTCCCCGTTTCTGGCCGCCTGGGCGCCGGTGTTGCTGTTCGTTATCATCGGCGAACTCATTCTGATTCAAAGCGAAGAGTAACCCGCCCAGCGTTGTCGCAAATCCGCCGCATTGAACCTACATGGGCGATGTTGCTCATTTGAGACTCTTTCCGAGGCGTTGGCGTGAGAAGTGAATCGTTGAAGGGCGGATTCTGGAAGAGGTCGCATCACCTCGACCGGATGACCCTGCGTGAATTGCGGGTGGCCTATTTCCAGTATCCGGCGATCATCGCCTACATCCTGCTGTCGCTCGTGGCGGTAGCGGTGTGGGTCGAATATCCCGCGTCCGCGCTGCAGACCTTGGCCTCCGCGGGGATCATCGTCCTGCTCTATCCGCTTGTCTGGTACGCGCTGCACCGCTGGGTTCTCCACTCGCGATGGATGTTCAAGGTGCCCGCGCTCGCAGCGACGTGGAAGCGGATTCATTATGATCATCATCAGGATCCCAATCATCTGGAAGTCCTGTTCGGCGCGCTCCACACCACCTTGCCGACGATCGCCATCGTGTCGCTTCCGGTTGGCTACCTGATCGGCGGGATGGGAGGCGCCGCGGCTGCATTCGCGGCCGGGCTGATCACGACCTGCGTGTATGAATTCGTCCATTGCATCCAGCACCTGGCTTACAAACCGCGGTGGGGCTTCGTCGCCGAGATGAAGAAGCGGCACATGGCTCATCATTTTCATGATGAGAACGGGAATTACGGAATTACCAACTACTTCTGGGACCGGGTGCTGGGGACGTTCTACGACCGGCCCGAACGGCCGCGGAAGAGTCCGACCGTGTTCAACCTCGGCTATACGCCCGACGTGGCGGAGCGCTATCCATGGGTGGCGAACCTGTCGGGCGGGGTCGCAACCGGACATCCTCGCCAACGCGACGCTGCTTGAGCACGCACCCGGTCACCATTCGTCCGGTCTGCAGCAAGGCGGACCGGCGGCGGTTCGTCGATCTTGCCTGGGACATCTACCGCGATGATCCAGCTTGGGTGCCGCCGCTCAAAGGGGACGTCCACGGCCTGATCGACCCGCGGCAGAACCCATGGTTCGGCCATGCGCAAGCGCAGTTCTGGCTCGCTGAGCGGGGCGGTCGGCCCGTCGGCCGGATCAGTGCCCAAGTCGATCAGTTGGTGCTCGAGCATATGGGTGCGGGCATTGGCCTTTGGGGCATGTTCGAGGCGACCGATAATGACGCCGCCGCCGCTCTGATCGCAACCGTTGAGCGCTGGCTTCGTGAGCAGGGCGTGACTGTGGCGCTCGGACCGATCAGCCTGTCGATCTGGGATGAGCCCGGCTTGCTGATCGAAGGCTTCGCGCAACCGCCGACAGTGATGATGGGGCATCATCGTTCCGAATATCGCTCCTGGATCGAGGGAGCGGGCTACGCCAAGGCCAAGGATCTGCTGACCTACGAAGTGGACATCACCGCGCCGATGGTGCCGGTGATCGACCGCTTGATCAGTGCGGGCCGGAAGAACCCGCGCATACTGGTGAGACCGGTCGACAAGTCGCGGTTCACTCAGGAGGCGGCGACGATCCTGTCCCTGCTCAACGACGCCTGGTCGAACAACTGGGGCTTCGTGCCGCTGACGGGACCCGAGATCGCCTACGCCACCAAGAAGCTGAAGCCGATCATCTATGAGGATCTGGTGCGCATCGCGGAGGTGGATGGGGAGCCGGTTGCGTTCATGCTCACGGTGCCGGACATCAATGCACTCATTCGCGATCTGAATGGCCGTCTATTCCCGTTGGGCTGGGCGAAGCTGCTGTGGCGGCTGCGCAGCCCAAGGCTGGAGCGGGTGAGGGTTCCGCTGATGGGGGTGACCCGCAAGCTTCACGGGACCAGGCTGGCGACCCAACTGGCCTTCATGATGATCGAGGACACCCGTCGAGCCGCCATCGACGGCTA
The DNA here is from genome assembly GCA_965653215.1 of uncultured Sphingomonas sp. GTDB lineage: Bacteria > Pseudomonadota > Alphaproteobacteria > Sphingomonadales > Sphingomonadaceae > Sphingomicrobium. Next base: position 10,525 of record CBFGZJ010000031.1, read on the forward strand.
TGGCGCGCGGGTCGGCGAGTTCGGCTGGATCCTCGAAGATAATCAGGGGATGTTGTCGATGGCCGAATTGCCCGGCGCGCGGGTCAACAAACGTTATCGGATTTTTAAGAAGGACCTCTGAGGCTTCTGGACCGGAACGTCCGCTTTCGACCCATTGCGGTGGTTCAGTCTTCGTCCGCAATCTGGCTGTTTGTATAGGTAGCCAATAGCTCCGCTTCTCTCGCATCGTTCGCAATGTGAATGATAACAGTTTGCTCAAGCTTCACATCAGGATGGAAGGCACACTGACCGGCGAAAAATAGCGCCTCCGACAATGGTTGATCGTCGTGCCACGACGTCATCACGAACTTGTCATCAGGGATATCGCCGAAATCGAATTCTTCGAGGTTCGTCCAATCAACGGTGTCGTGCCAGTTCTCGCATTCGATCCCCCAGGCGATCACATACAAGCACCCGCTCTTCAGCAACCATTCGGCGATGCGATCACGCCATTCTTGCGTGACCTCAATTTCCGCGACGATTACTGCGCGAAATGGCGGGCACTTCAACAGCGGCGGAGAATGCCCGGGAGATAGTTGTAGATATTGCAACCCCACGCGCCGAGCTTACGGAAATTGCCCGAACCGGCAATGGGCAATGTCCGCTTTCCACCCAAAGCAGACATTCGATTACGCTAGTTCAGCTCCACCCAGGTCGGCGCATGGTCGCTGGCTTTCTCCTCGCCGCGCGCCCACCGATCGACACCCGCATCGCGGATGCGGTCGGCAGCCAGCGGGGAGCACAACAGGTGATCGATACGGAAGCCGGCATCACGCTGCCAGCAGCCCGCCGTATAGTCCCAGAAGGTGTAGAGCCGCTCGTCATCCGGATGAACCATGCGCAGGGAATCGGTCCAGCCCTGATAGACCAGGCGGCGTAGCGCCTCGCGGCTTTCCGGCTGCATCAATGCGTCATGCTGCATCGCCCTGACCGAAAAGACATCGCGGTCCTCGGGGATGACGTTGAAATCGCCAGCGAGGATGACCGGCCGCTCTTCCTGGAGCAATGTTCGTGCGTGCTCGGCGAGCCGCTCCATCCATCTGAGCTTATAGTCGAACTTCTCGGTTCCGACCGGATTGCCGTTCGGAAGGTAGATCGACGCGGCGATCAGTCCAT
>CBFGZJ010000032.1:0-11402 GCA_965653215.1 uncultured Sphingomonas sp.
GCGTCCTTGCGCCGGAAGGCATCGATCTGGGCGTCGATCAGCGCGCGAATGGCTTGTTCATCGCTCATTGCGCGGTCATCGCAAGCGGCTGGTCACGGGCGTCGATCACGACAAAGTCGTTTCCAAGACCGTGCATCTTGTCGAACCGTCGGAGCATGCGCGGCGACTTAGGTGCGAGTTGGCGGCAAGTCCACTTGCGCCCCTGCAAAGGAGTCGCTTTTCCTCCGGCATATCCTTAGGCGGCGGCAAGCACTTGCCGAGCCAAGGAGTCGCGTTCCCAATGCCCAGAGCCGCAACCGAGATCGTGCAGGAGATCATCTTCGCGGCGATTGTCGATGCGATCACCGCCCTTCGGACCGCATCGAAGGGTGTTCCCAACACGCTCCTCCGCGACGTTCAGAGCCTCCACCCCAACACCACCTTCGGTGATCTCCCCAAGGAGTTGCAGGAGTCGGTCGGGCTTAGCGTCCGCGCCGCCTTCACCAAGCTGCTCAAGGAGGGCTACTCCGTATCGCCGACCCAATCGACAGCCCCGCCGCCGCGCCACCAGCCAACGGGGGACCGTCATGGGCGATCCGACCGGGGACCGTCGGGGCGGCCACAAGGGCGTGGACCTCGGCCTGGCGGGCGCCCTGGTGGAGGCGGTCCAGGAGGGAGGCCCGGCGGCAATGGACCGCGCGGGCGGCCCGGAGGCGGCAAACCCCGCCCTTGATGGTTGAACGCGGCGGCGTTTCAGGGTAAGCGCCGCGCCGTCGTTTTCGACATGACATCGATGGGGTCCTTCGGGACACGCTGGCCGGCGAGGTTTCGCCCGCCGGCGCGTTTTGCGTTGGAGCCCATTGGAAGGATGAATAATGTTCGACAGTCTCAGCGACCGTCTTGGCGGTGTGTTCGATCGGCTTCGCGGGCGCGGTGCGCTCAGCGAATCCGACGTGCGCGAGGCGATGCGCGAAGTTCGGGTTGCACTGCTGGAGGCGGATGTCGCGCTTCCGGTTGCGCGCGAATTCGTCGACAAGGCGACTGAGCAGGCAATCGGTCAGCAGGTGCTGCGTTCGGTCACTCCGGGCCAGCAGGTCGTCAAGATTGTCCACGATTCGCTGGTCGAGATGCTCGGCGCAGAAGCGTCGGAACTCAACGTTGACGTCACTCCGCCGGCGGTGATCATGATGGTCGGGCTTCAGGGCTCGGGCAAGACGACGACCACCGCTAAACTCGCCAAGCGCCTGGCTGAGAAAGATCGCAAGCGGGTGCTGATGGCGTCGCTCGACGTCGCCCGGCCGGCTGCCCAGGAGCAGCTGGCAGTGCTTGGCCGGCAAGCGGGCGTCGATACTCTCCCGATCGTTGCCGGGCAGCAGCCGGTCGATATCGCCAAGCGTGCGCTGCAATCGGCCAAGCTGCAGGGCTTCGACGTCCTTCTGCTCGATACCGCCGGACGGCTTCACGTCGACGATGCGCTGATGGGCGAGATGAAGGCCGTCGCCGCGGCGTCGGTCCCTACGGAAACGCTGCTGGTCGTCGACAGCCTGACCGGCCAGGATGCGGTCAATGTCGCCAAAGGGTTCGCCGGTGAGGTGGACCTGACGGGTGTGATCCTGACCCGGATGGATGGCGATGCGCGCGGCGGCGCGGCGCTGTCGATGCGTGCGGTGACCGGCAAGCCGATCAAGTTCGCCGGCGTGGGCGAGGGGCTCGATGCGCTGGAAGCCTTTCATCCGCAACGTGTCGCCGGCCGCATCCTCGGCATGGGCGACGTCGTCAGCCTGGTCGAGCGCGCCGCCGAGACGATTCAAGTTGAGGAAGCCGAAAAGCTCGCGGCCAAGATGGCCAAGGGCAAATTCGACCTCGACGATCTGCGCATGCAGATTGGCCAGATGAAGCGCATGGGCGGCCTTGCTGCGCTGGCCAACATGATGCCCGGAATGAAGGGGCTGAAGGGCGCCACCAATGTCGACGACAAGGCGCTCGTCCGTCTCGAGGCGATGATGTCGTCGATGACGGGCAAGGAGCGCAGTCGCCCTGACATCATCAATGCCAAGCGCAAGATCCGCATCGCCAAGGGCTCCGGGACTACGGTGCAGGAGGTCAACAAGCTCCTCAAGATGCATCAGGAGATGGAGACTGCGATGAAGCGGCTCAAGAAGATGGGCGGTTTCTCCAAACTCGCCGCGATGTTCGGACAGGGCGGACTGGAAGGCGCACTTGGCGGCCTTGCGCCGGGTGCATTGCCGGCCGGTGGCCTGCCGGGACTTCCCGGTGGAGCAGCGCCGTTCAACCTGCCGCCCGGATTCAACAAATTTTCGAAAAAATAGACTGATTTACGAAAGGAACTGAAGAATGGCTCTAGCAATTCGTCTCGCCCGCGGCGGCGCCAAGAAGCGTCCTTATTACCGCATCGTCGTGGCCGACAGCCGCGCTCCGCGCGACGGCCGCTTCATCGAGAAGGTCGGCATTTATAATCCGCTGCTGGCTAAGGACTCTCCGGAGCGGGTGAAGCTCGACGCGGAGCGGATCGGCCATTGGCTCTCCGTGGGCGCTCAGCCGTCCGACCGCGTGCTGCGTTTCCTTGACGCGGCCGGAATCCGCGAGCGCGCCGCGCGCAACAATCCCAAGAAGGCCGAGCCAGGCGACAAGGCGAAGGAGCGCGCTGAGGAGCGCGCTGCGAAACTGGCCGAAGCGGAAGAGGCCGCCAATGCTCCCGTCGAGGAAGCCGCGCCGGTTGAAGAGACCGCTGCGGTTGAAGACGCGGCTCCCGTCGAGGAAGCTGCGCCCGTTGAAGTAGCCAGCAACGAAGGCGTTTCCGCCGAGGCCCCAGCCGAGGGATCGGATGAAGCCGCTCCGGCCGAGGGCGCCGAACACGCCGAACAGGCCTGACCTGTCCAACCGGGTCACACTCGCCGCGGTTGCCGGCGCGCACGGCATTCGCGGCGAGGTGCGCCTCAAACTGTTCACCGACAGTGCCGAAAGTCTCGGCCGATATCGGACCGTTCATATCGGCGGCCGGGATTTTGAGCTGGAGAATGTTCGTGACAGCGGGAAAACGGCAATCGCGCGATTAGCGGGGGTGTCCGATCGGAGTAGTGCGGAGCGCTTGCGGGGCGAGTTGGTCGAAGTCGATCGATCCGATCTGCCGCCACTCGAAGAGGGCGAATATTATCATTCCGACTTGATCGGCCTGCCCTGCGTAGGCTCGTCGGGAGCCCTGATCGGTACGGTGGTCGCGGTGGAGAATTTCGGCGCGGGCGATCTGCTCGAGGTCGCGCTGCCCGACGGCAAGCGGTCACTGGTCCCGTTCAAGGCGGGAGTTGCGGACCTCGCGGACGGAAAGATCGTGCTCGACCCGGAGTTCCTGGCGTGACCTTCCGCGCTTCCGTCCTCACTCTGTACCCGGAAATGTTCCCGGGGCCTCTGGGGATCAGCCTGGCAGGCCGCGCCCTAACCGAGGGGGTCTGGTCGCTCGACACCCGCAACATCCGGGACTTCGCGACTGACAAACACCGCAGTGTCGATGACACGCCCGCAGGGGGCGGGGCGGGGATGGTGCTGAAGCCCGACGTCCTCGCCGCCACGCTGGATTCGGTCGCAGACGGGCGGCCGATGCTGGCGCTGACGCCGCGCGGAACGCCGCTCACGCAATCCCGTATCCGGCAGCTAGCGGCGGGTCCGGGAGCGATCCTGCTGTGCGGCCGGTTCGAAGGCTTTGACGAGCGAATCTTCGAAGCGCGCGACCTCGAGCCGGTCAGCATCGGCGACTATGTTCTCTCTGGCGGCGAGCTTGGGGCAATGGTCATCCTCGACGCTTGCGTTCGATTGCTTCCCGGAGTAATGGGCGCGCCATCCAGCGGAGAGGAAGAGAGCTTCGAACAGGGGCTGCTCGAATATCCGCATTATACCCGGCCTGTGATATGGGAAGGGCGCACGATCCCCGAAGTGCTGCGATCGGGGGATCATGCGAAGATCGCGGCGTGGCGACACGAACGCGCGGTCGAAGATACACGGCTAAGGCGGCCGGACCTGATCGAGCGCCATGGGGGCGCATCGCAGGCACCGCCCTCTGGCGCGCGGCGAGAAAATGAAGGTTGAGACAACCATGAATCTGATCGAGACCCTCGAGCGCGAAGCTATCGAGGCCCTGACCCAGGATCGGCCGATCCCCGAGTTCCGCCCCGGCGATACGCTGCGTGTCGGCGTGAAGGTCGTTGAAGGCGAGCGTAGCCGTGTCCAGAATTTCGAAGGCGTCTGCATCGCCCGATCGAACAAGGGCGTCGGCTCCAGCTTCACCGTTCGCAAGATTTCCTTTGGCGAGGGCGTCGAGCGTGTGTTCCCGCTGTACTCGCCGTCGATCGATTCGATCGAGGTCGTGCGCCGTGGCGCCGTCCGCCGTGCCAAGCTCTACTATCTGCGCGGCCGCACCGGAAAATCTGCGCGAATTGCCGAGCGGCGTGATCCGCGCCGCGAAGCCGCGAAGGCGGAGGCCTGACCTCCACCACCTTTCCAAATCGGAACGGGATCGCGGCCGGGGCTTCCAATTAGGGAAGACCGGCCGCTTCCATGTTAAGCTTTGAATTTCAGGAGATAGATGATGTCGGGTTATCGGGTGGCAGTGGTCGGGGCGACCGGCAACGTAGGCCGGGAGATGCTGGCGATCCTCGCTGAGCGGCAGTTCCCGCTGAAGGAAGTGGCCGCGGTCGCTTCCGCACGCTCGACCGGGGACCTCATCGAGTTTGGCGAAACCGGTGAGAAGCTGAAGGTCGCTAACCTTGAGCATTTCGACTTCAGCGGCTGGGACATGGCGCTGTTCGCCGCCGGCAGCGAAGTGACCAAGGTCCAGGCTCCTCGCGCGGCGGCCGCTGGATGTACGGTCATCGACAATAGCTCGCTGTTCCGGATGGACCCGGACATTCCGCTGATCGTACCGGAGGTGAATGCCGACGCGATCGGCGACTATCGCAAGAAGAACATCATCGCCAATCCCAACTGCTCGACCGCACAGATGGTGGTCGCGCTGAAGCCGCTCCATGACGTCGCCAAGATCAAGCGCGTCGTCGTCGCGACCTATCAGTCGGTCTCCGGCGCGGGTAAGCAGGGCATGGACGAGTTGTTCGAACAGTCGCGCAACATCTTCGTCGGCGACACCGCCGAGCCGAAGAAGTTCACAAAGCAGATCGCGTTCAACGTGATCCCGCACATCGACAGCTTCCTCGACGATGGCTCGACCAAGGAAGAATGGAAGATGGTGGTCGAAACCAAGAAGATCCTGGATCCGAAGATCAAGGTGACCGCCACCTGCGTGCGCGTGCCGGTGTTCGTCGGCCATTCCGAGGCGATCAATATCGAGTTCGAGAATGAGATCTCCGCGCAGGAAGCGCAGGAGATTCTGCGTGAAGCTCCGGGCGTGATGCTGGTCGATAAACGGGAGAACGGCGGCTATGTCACGCCGGTCGAGTGCGTTGGCGATTACGCCACCTTCATCAGCCGCGTGCGCGAGGATCCGACCGTCGAGAACGGGCTCAACCTGTGGTGCGTGTCGGACAATCTTCGCAAGGGCGCGGCGCTGAACGCGGTCCAGATTGCGGAATTGCTCGGCCGCAAGCACCTGCAGAAGGCGGCCTGAGGGTGGGGCGGTGGCTAGGGCTTTCGCTCTAGCGCCGCCCGAAGGCTGGGCGAGGTCACGGCGATCTCGTTCAGCCAGTCGAGCGCGCCGCCGATTGCGGATCGATGCTCGTTCAAAACCCGATCTACATTCCTGCGCCGTTCGTCAGCATCGAAGTGCGATCCGCGTTTGGAATCTTGCTTCAACAGCGATCCGGTTACGATCCTCTCCAGTTGGTTATCGCTGGGATTGAAGCCAAGGAAGGCTGCGATTTCGGCGAGACCAACGAGGGGATCGGCGATGAAACGGTCGAAGCTGACGAACAGCGTCCTGTCTGCACCCGTGGCTTGGCTGGCCACCTCGAGAGCGCTTGCTTCCGTGGCCCAGGTCGCCGCGGCTAATCTCACATCATCGGCCATTGCTTCGTCGATGTTCACCGCAGGCGCGCGTGATTTGAGCCGCCTGACTCGAACCGGACCGCGCTGCCGCAGTTCGACACGATCGCCGGCCAGCCGCGCCGCGATGAAGCGTTCTGGATCGGACCGGAGCAAGATGGCTCGTCCGCCCTCTTCTCTTGGCCCGATGAGCGATGCGGCAAAGTCATTCAGACCGCTCGTTGACTTGATGACGGCACGATCCTTGGGCCGGAAGCAACGTGACAGCAGCGCCCGGTAGACCAGTAGTCTCTCTTCCAATGCGGATTCAGGAACCGACGGCAGCTTTGCCAGAAGGGACGGTTCGCGAATACAAAACGTGCGGTCGATTTCACCCAGCAGGCGCGAGACGAGCGTCGAGCCGACGCGGCCCAGGTGGAAGATCCAGTGCGCGTCGCGACGCGCGGTTGCCGGGACCATCCGGACAACATCGTCCCAGCCGACCACGCAATAGGGCATGCCCTCGCGCAGGCCGCGGTGATCAAGGAATGCCGCTCGGCGATAATCTGCTTCGGTAAAGCGAAGCAGGCGTACCCACTCACCACTCGCATCAACGGTTTGCGCAAACCAGCTTGGTGCGGGGAACAATGACTTGAGGACCGGCTTGGCTTGAGGGTGCATGCTCGGTTTGTGGCAAGTTTCATCGATCTCTTCCAGTGACCTCCTTTTTCCTGCGAGTTGTCTGCGCTACGCCGAAAGGATGAGGGAACCGAGGCTGGACCGCTTCGCCGCACGTGACGGGGTCGAGCTCGCCTGGCGAGAGTTGGGCGAGGGTCCTCCGGTTGTCCTGCTTCATGGCCTCTTCTCGGACGCCGAGATGAACTGGATCCGCTTCGGCCATGCGGAGCGGATCGCGTCAGCGGGGTTTCGGGTCATCATGCCCGACCTGCGCGCGCACGGGCTGTCCGCGAGGCCCCATGATGCCGCCTGCTATTCGCCCGACATCCTCACCCGCGATCTCGAGGATCTGATTGCCCATCTGTCCCTCGCCAGCTTCGACCTCGGCGGCTTCTCGCTTGGCGGGCGGACGACCGCCCAGGCGATCGGCACGGGCATACGTCCGAGGCGCGCCATCCTGGCGGGGATGGGCCTGGATAGCCTGTCCAACTGGAACGAACGCAAAGGCTTTTTCATCGACGCCATTGCCCGCTTCGATTCGATCAAGCGCGGCGATCCGCAGTTCATGGCGGTGCAGTTCATGAAGACGATGAAGATCGATCGGACCGCCGCCGCGCGGCTGCTCGACAGCCTGGATGACGGAACGCCGGAATGGCTGAGCGCCTTCACCATGCCCACGCTGGTGGTGTGTGGGGAGGAGGACCATGACAATGGTTCGCCGGCGGAGCTGGCGGCGGCGCTGCCAAATGCAGAGCTTCGGCTGATCCGGGGAACACATATGAGTTCGGTTGCCGAACCTGCGCTAGGCGAAACGATCGCCGAGTTTCTGGCGAGGCCATAAGGAGGGAGCGGACACTATGCCGCAAGGTTGCTCATGAAATGGATCTCCTGCGTCTCTTTGGCCGCACTGGCGCTGGCGGGCTGTGCTGCAGTTCCTTCCGCTGACCCGGGCATGCGCGTCGCCAAGCAGAATGCGGCTCCTGCCACTTCTGCCGAGGCGGATGCGTTCGTTGCGCGCGCGGAGAAGGAGCTGGCCGAACTCAGCGTCTATGTGAACCGCGCCGCCTGGGTGAATGCGACCTACCTTACCGAGGACAGCGACTGGCTGGCCGCGCGAGCAGGGGCGGACTTCACCAAGGCCCAGGTGCGGCTCGCGGCTGAGGCTGCCCGCTTTGACAAGACTCCGGGCCTTTCTGCCGACACCCGGCGCAAGCTCGGCATTCTCAAGCAGAGCATCGTTGCGCCGGCTGCGAACGTCCCGGGTGCGGCGGACGAGCTGAATACGCTGCTGACTGGACTTCAAAGCCAATATGGCAAGGGGCGGGGCACCTACCGCGGCAAACCAATCGGCGGTTCGGACATCGAGGCCCTGATGGGCACGGAACGCAATCCCGAGCTGCTCAAGGAGATGTGGACCAGCTGGCACAATAATGTCGGCCGGCCGATGCGCCGCGATTATGCGCGCTTCGTCGAGCTGTCGAACGCCGGCGCGCGGGAACTTGGTTATTCCGATACCGGAGCGATGTGGCGGTCCGGCTATGACATGCCGCCCGACCAGTTCGCGGCCCTGACTGATCGGCTGTGGGGCGAGGTCAAGCCGCTCTACGATCAGCTGCATTGCTACACGCGGGCCAAGCTCAACGAGAAATATGGCTCGACGGTACAACCCGCTACCGGGCCGATCCGGGCCGACCTGCTCGGCAATATGTGGGCGCAGGAATGGGGCAACATCTACGACATCGTTGCTCCCAAGGGCGCCGGGGATGTCGGCTTCGACCTCACCGACCTGCTTGTCGCGAAAAAATACACGCCCGAGAAGCTCGTGCGCACCGGCGAAGGCTTCTTTTCCTCGCTCGGGTTTGAACCGTTGCCTCAGACATTTTGGGCGCGGTCGATGATCACCAAGCCGCGTGACCGCGAGGTGGTGTGCCATGCCTCCGCGTGGAACCTCGACAACCGCGACGACATTCGGATCAAGATGTGCACGAAGGTCAATGCCGACGACTTCGTCACCGTTCACCACGAACTCCGGCACAATTATTATCGACGTGCCTATAAGGATCAGCCGCCGCTTTATCAGGACAGCGCGAACGACGGCTTCCACGAAGCGATAGGCGACACCATCGCTCTGTCGATCACTCCCGAATATCTGACGCAAATCGGACTGCTCGACCGCGGCCGGGTTCCGCCGGCATCGAAGGACATCGGCTTGCTGCTGCGCAAGGCGATGGATGGGATCGCGTTCCTGCCGTTCGGGTTATTGGTCGATCGGTGGCGCTGGGGTGTTTTTTCCGGTGAGACTACGTCGGACCAATATAACGCCGCCTGGAATTCCCTCCGCCTGCGCTACCAGGGGATCACCCCGCCAGTACCGCGCGGGGAGTCCGACTTCGATCCGGGCGCGAAATTCCATATTCCCGGGAACACCCCCTATACGCGCTATTTCCTGGCGCGGCTGCTGCAGTATCAGTTCTACCAGGCCGCGTGCCGCCAGTCCGGATGGCAGGGACCGCTCCACCGCTGCTCTTTCTACGGTGACAAGGCGGTGGGTCAGCGCCTGAACGCCATGCTGGCTATGGGCCGGTCGCGCCCGTGGCCCGATGCGCTGGAAGCCTTCACCGGCAGCCGCGAGATTTCGGCCCAGCCGATGATCGAATATTTCGCTCCGGTGATGCGCTGGCTTCAGGACCAGAACCGCGGGCGTCAGTGCGGCTGGTGAGTAGCCGCGCCTGAATTAGATCGCTGCGACGACCATGCCGAGCTGGTCCCGCTGGGCGCGTTCCTCGTCGCTCGGGCGATCGTTGCGACGGGACCAGAGGAAGGCTCCCAGTCCGGCTACGGCCGCCGTCCCGACGGCCGCAGCGTACGGATGCTCGCGTGCGAAACCGGTCAGGTCTCTTCTGCCGCGCTCCTTAGTGGTACGTGCCATGCGGACCTCCTTGCGTTTTGCTGTTGAACGCTCTGAGGTCACCCCCGTTGCAGGGCGCTAGATCTGCTCCAGCATATGTTCGGCACTGCTCACCCGATATTCGCCCGGCCCTTCAATGTTGACCTGCTCGACGGTGCCGTCGTTCACGACCATTGAATAGCGCTGGCTGCGCTGCCCCATGCCGTGCTGCGACGCGTCCAGCGTCAGTCCAACCGCCTGGGCGAACTCGCCATTGCCGTCCGCGAGCATGGTGATGTCGTTGCTGCCCTGCGCCTGGTTCCACGCGCCCATGACGAACGCATCATTGACCGAGGTGCAGGCGATTTCGTCGACTCCCTTGGCCTTCAGTTCGGCCGCTTTCTCAACGAAGCTCGGCAGATGCTTGGCCGAGCAGGTTGGGGTGTAGGCGCCGGGAACAGCGAACAGCGCGACCCGCTTGCCCTTGAAATATTCGCCGCTGGTGGTCGGTTTGGGACCATCGGGAGTGGCAAGGGTCAGGGGAACATCGGGAAGCTTGTCGCCGGCTTTGATCGTCATCGCCATCTCCATGAGGTCGCAAGTGAGTGGAGGGCGTCCGTAAGCGCCTGCACTCCTTTCCTCAAGCGCTTTGCCACTCCGCGGTCTTGGCCTATGGTCGACGGTTGTGAGCGAGCCCCAGTATCTCGCCGGAAGGCTGCTGCTGGCTCTTCCCGGCATGGGCGATCCGCGCTTCGATCGTGCGGTCATCGCCTTGTGCGTTCATGATGAGCATGGCGCTGTCGGCATCGGTATCGGGCAAAAGCGCGCCGGAATGCGTTTTCGCGATCTTCTTCGTCAGGTCGGGCTTGAACCCGGCTCCGCACCCGACTGCGCGGTGCATCATGGCGGTCCGGTCGAGCCAGGCCGGGGGTTCATTCTCCATTCGACCGATTGGGGCGGCGAGGACACGATCCACGTCAATCCGTTGTGCGCAATGACTGGAACAATCGACGTGCTGCGCGCAATTGCCGAGGGGCGGGGGCCTTCCCAATGGATTGCGGCGCTCGGCTATGCCGGATGGGGCGAGGGTCAGCTTGAAGAGGAGATGACCCGGCACGGCTGGTATGCAGCGACTGGCCGGAAGGAAATACTGTTCGACGTTCCTACCGACGAGCGCTGGGCAGCGACGTGGAAGGCGGAAGGGATCGAGCTTGGCATGCTGGTCGGCGAGACCGGCGCTGCCTGATTATCAGCGGCTCAGTCGGATCACCGCACTTGGAGCGTCCTTCGTGAGCGGGGTCACCCGCCACTCGATGCGGCTGCGGGGGCCGGTTCGGACAACACCCTGTTCGTTGTTCTGACTGACGATCTCGGCATCAGTATCGAGGGTGAAGGTGCCATCGGCATGGCTGGTGGCCTGTCCTGCGGGCAGGGTGGAATTCATTGAATCCTGCCGGGCGGCGAAACCCGGAGCCTTCGCCCGGACCGTTCCATCCTTGCGAACTTCGACCGCGACAAAGGGAATGATCGCCTCGGCATCGCTGTTGAACGGGAAGACGAAGCTATGGCTCAACGTGCCGGCCACCGCATAGTCGACGGTGAATTTGCCCTTGCCGAGATATGCGACCGACTTGTAGCCGGCTTCCTTGGCGAGCGCCACGGCGATCTGCCGATTCCGAGCGTCCGTTGAGGCTTCAGCATCGGCAGCTGCTTTCGGATCAGGCTTGCCGCCCTTGTCACCTGACGGCTGCATGTCTTTCATCGCAGACGACGGATCGAACGCGCCGACAGCGTGACGATCGACGGCCACAAGCAGCTCTACGTTCCGCTCGGGATCGGCCTCCTCCTCTTCAAGGACCCCGACGCCGCGCGC
>CBFGZJ010000033.1:0-10801 GCA_965653215.1 uncultured Sphingomonas sp.
GATGATGCAGCAATATCGTCGCCTCAAAGCCGAGGCGGGCGACGCCCTGCTGTTCTATCGCATGGGCGACTTCTTTGAGCTGTTCTTCGAAGATGCCAAGGCCGCAGCCGCGTGCCTGGATATCGCGCTGACCAAGCGCGGCGAGGACAGCGGCGAGCCAATCCCGATGTGCGGAGTGCCGGTTCACTCGGCGGATTCCTATCTGGCGCGCCTGATCCGCGCGGGGCATCGGGTGGCGATCGCGGAACAAGTGGAAAGTCCCGCCGAAGCGCGGAAGGCACGCGGCTCCAAGGCGCTGGTCGAACGCGCGATCATCCGACTGGTGACAGCTGGAACGCTGACCGAAGAAGTGCTGCTCGATTCCGGAGCCGCCAATTGGCTGGCAGCAGTCGCAAAAGCGGGAGACGAGTGGGGCATTGCCGCTGCCGACATCTCGACCGGAAGGTTCGAGCTGATCGCCTGCGGCGCGGGCGATCTTCAGTCCGAGCTCGCGCGCCTGGCTCCAGCCGAGGTCATCTGCGAAGCGCCAATCCCCGGTATCCAGGCGACCGCCGGCAAGGACGGGTTCAGCAGCATCGAGGGCGAGCGTGCGCTCAAGGAGCGCTTCAAAGTCGCGACGCTCGACGGCTTCGGCGACCCCTCTCGCGCCGAATTGGCGGCAGCCGGGGGGTTGCTGGCCTACCTCTCGGTGACCCAGCGCGGTTCGCCGCTGCTGCTCGCTGCGCCGAGCCGGATCGAACGCGTTGGCCATATGGCGATCGATCCAGCCACCCGCGACAGCCTCGAGATCGTCTGCGACTCCAGCGGGGGACGAGCGGGAAGCCTGCTCGCCAACATCGACCGTTGCCGGACCGCCGCCGGGCGGCGGCTGCTCGCGGCCGATCTCTCGGCTCCACTCACAGACCAGCAGGCCATTGCGAGGCGGCTCGGGATGGTCGGCTGGTTCCATGATGATGCGCTGCGGCGCGACCGGGTGCGCTCGGCGCTCGGCGCGATGCCTGACATCGGCCGGTCGCTGGGGCGGCTTGCGGCTGGGCGCGGCAGCCCCAGCGATTTGGCGCAGCTGCGCGACGGGCTCGCCGCCGCCGCCGCCTTGCGCGACGAACTGGCGCAGGAGCCGGATCAGCCGGAGCTTCTCGCTGCGTCGTTGCCGATCCTAGGGGGTCACTCGGCCTTGATCGATCGGCTCAGTGCCGCTCTGGTCGCCTCTCCGCCCCTCGACCCAAGCAAGGGCGGCTATATCGCCGAGGGCTATGATCCGGCGCTGGACGCGCTGCGCGCCACCGCAAGCGACGGCCGCCGCGCGATCGCCACGCTCGAGGCGGGTTATCGGGATGCAACCGGTGTCTCGACCCTCAAGATCCGGCACAATGCCGTACTCGGCTATCATGTGGAGGTCAGCGCCCGCCATGCTGACCGGCTGTTGGCTCCGGACAGCGGCTTCACCCATCGCCAAACCCTTGCCGGGGTGGTCCGGTTCAATTCCCCCGATCTTCACACCGAGGCCTCCCGCGTGATCGAGGCGGGCGCCCATGCGCTGGCCGCCGAAGCCGCGCATCTCGAGGAACTCACCGCGCAGGCCATTGCGTGCTCTACTGAGATTACACGGACCGCCGAGGCGGTGGCCCGGATCGACGTGGCTGCGGCCAACGCCGCGCGCGCCGCCGAGGGCGGGTGGTGCCGTCCGCAATTCGACGACCGCGCATGCCTTGATATCCACGCCGGTCGGCACCCGGTCGTGGAAGCGGCGCTGGCGAGTAGCGGTCAAAGGTTCATCGCCAATGATTGCGACCTTGGTCCCGATGACCGGCTGTGGCTGATCACCGGACCAAACATGGGCGGCAAGTCGACCTTCCTGCGGCAGACAGCAATCATCGCTGTGCTCGCCCAAGCGGGCTGCTTCATTCCTGCCGCAAGTGCCCGGCTGGGGATTGTCGACCGGCTTTTCAGCCGCGTCGGGGCATCGGACAATCTCGCCCGTGGGCGCTCGACCTTCATGGTCGAAATGGTCGAAACGGCGGCGATCCTGGCCCAGGCAACACCGCAGAGCCTGGTCATCCTCGACGAGATTGGGCGCGGTACCTCCACCTACGATGGGCTGGCAATCGCCTGGGCGGTGGTCGAGGCGATGCACGACAGCATCCGCTGCCGGACGCTGTTTGCAACCCACTATCATGAACTGACGCGGTTGGCGGATCGGCTCGACGGGCTGTCGCTGCACCATGTGCGGGCGCGGGAGTGGAAGGGCGATCTTGTCCTGCTGCACGAGGTTGCGGACGGACCAGCGGATCGGAGCTATGGGATCGCCGTCGCCCGGCTGGCCGGACTCCCGCCGGCCGTTCTTGCCCGCGCTTCGAATGTCCTTGCCCGGCGCGAGGCTGGCCGCGATGCCACCGGTGGAATCGCCGCCGGGCTCGATGACCTGCCGCTGTTCGCCGCAGCCGAGCCCCCCACTCAATCGAATCCTCTGCGTGAGGCTCTGGCCGAGTTGAATCCGGACTCGCTGTCCCCACGTGAAGCGTTGGATGCGCTCTACGCGCTCAAGAGACTTGAGGAGTGATGACGGTTCAGCGCTTCTCCCAGGTGGAAAATCGGCGCGCGATCATCGACCGCCGCAAGGTCGCCGATGCCATCGCGGCGCTCAAGGACGGTTCGAAGCTGCGCGACGAGGTTTGCCGGTTACTAGCGGATGCCCAGACCGCGGGACGAGCCGAGATCGCACGGCGGCTGCAGGCTGAGCCCGGCCGAGGACGGATCGCGGCGGCATCCTACGCATGGCTCTCTGATCAGATTGTCCGGCTGATCCATGATTTTGTGACGACCCGCCTCTATCCACTCGGCAACCCGACCGATGCCGAGCGCGTGTCGCTGGTGGCGCTGGGCGGCTACGGGCGCGGCGAAATGGCGCCGTTCAGCGATCTCGACCTGATGTTCCTGACGCCGACCCGGCGCAGCGGCTGGTGCGAGCAGGTCATTGAGTCGATGCTTTACCTGCTGTGGGACCTGAAGTTCAAAGTCGGGCAGTCGAGCCGCTCGCCAACCGAACTGATCAATCTGGCCCGCGAAGACGTGACCGTCCGGACGGCAATGCTGGAGGCGCGCTGGGTGTGGGGCGATGAGGCGCTCTACGCGCTGGCGGCTGCCCGCTTCCGGGAAGAGATCGTCGATGGCACCGCGCGCCAGTTCGTCGCCGCAAAACTTGAAGAGCGCGAGGCCCGGCACAAGCGGATGGGCGACACGCGCTATGTCGTCGAGCCGAATGTGAAAGACGGCAAGGGCGGGCTGCGCGATTTGCACACCCTCTACTGGATCGGCAAATATATGTTCGGCGTGAAGGAGCCCTCGGACCTGGTCGGGGTCGGACTGCTCACGGCGCGCGAGTTCCGCCAGTTCGAGCGCGCCGAGCGTTTTCTATGGGCAGTCCGCTGCCATCTCCACCTCGCCACCGGCCGCCCCGAGGATCGCCTGTCGTTCGACAATCAGCGCCGCATCGCGGCGGCGATGAACTATGCTGATCGGCCGGGCAAATCGGCGGTCGAGCGCTTCATGCACTTCTACTTCCTGAACGCCAAAACAGTTGGTGACCTGACCGGGGTGTTCCTGGCGCAGCTGGACGAGCAGGTCGCGCGCAAGGGGCGGCGCTTCACCTTGCCGGCGCTGACGCGAATTCCGGCGCTCCGTCGCCGGCCGTGGGCGATGGCCGGCTTCACGCTCGATCGCGGCCGCCTCGCCATCCCCCGCGAGACCTTCTTCAGCGAAGACCCGGCGCGGCTGGTTGAACTGTTCGCCATCGCCACCCGCGACCAGCTCGAAATCCACCCGGCCGCGATCCGCTCTGCCGCTCGCGACGCGAAGCTGATTGACGCATCGGTTCGGTCCGACGCGCGCGCCAATGCGCTGTTCCTTGAGGTGCTGACCGACAAGCGAGCGCCGGACATGGTGTTGCGATGGATGAACGAAGCCGGTGTGTTCGGCCGGTTCGTTCCGGACTTTGGCCGCGTCGTCGCGCAAATGCAGTTCGACATGTATCATCATTTCACCGTCGACGAGCATTCGATCCGCGCGATCGGCGAGCTGGCGGCGATTGAACGGGGGGAGAGAAGCCAGGAGCTGCCGGTCAGCACCGCCATCTTTCGGCAGATCGACAGCCGCCGCCTGCTGTATGTCGCCGTCCTGCTCCACGACATCGCCAAGGGCCGCCATGGTGATCACAGCCTGCTCGGCGAAGAGGTGGCGCGGAAGCTCTGCCCGCGCCTTGGCCTGACCCCGGGAGAGGTCGAGACGGTTGCCTGGCTGGTTCGCCACCATCTGCTGATGTCGAACACGGCGTTCAAGCGGGACCTCGCCGATCCGCAGACGATCCGGGATTTCGTCGATCAGGTGCAGAGTCCCGAGCGGCTTCGACTGCTGCAGCTCCTGACTGTCGTCGACATCCGCGCGGTTGGACCCGGCGTGTGGACCGAATGGAAGCGGCAGTTGCTGGTCAACCTGTTCGAGGCGGCGGAGGAGGTGCTTCGTCTCGGACACAAAAGGCGCGGGCGGGTCGACAGGATTGCCGCTCGCCAGGCGGAGGTGGCGGAAGCGCTTGGTTTGGATGACGCGCAGATGCGCGCCCATGCGCAGCGGTTTGCCGATAGCTACTGGCTGGCTGAACCGACCGATTCACTCATCGCCAATACCCGCCAGGTCCTCGCGGCTGGAGACGACCGAGCGCACGAAAGCGTCGTCGCTACCGATGATCCGTCGCGCGGCGCAACCCGCATCAGCCTGTTCGCTCCAGACAAGCCCGGGCTATTCTACCGGACCTGCGCTGCGCTTGCGGCCGCTGGAGCGAACATCATTGACGCACGGATCCATACGACGAGGGACGGAATGGCCCTCGACAATCTGCTGGTGCAGGACGCCAGAGGCGAACCCTATCAGGAGGCGCGGAGCCGCAATCGGCTGGTCAAGATGGTGAACCAGGCGATCGCCGGCGAGCTTCCCGATCTGCCGGTCGATCTGGATTCCCTGACCCGCCGCCGGGCCGCGTTCATCGTTCCGCCGATGGTGCTGGTTGCCGACGGAGCATCCCGCCGCACGACGGTGGTCGAGGTGCAGGCGCGGGACCGGCCGGCGCTGCTCGCGCATCTCAGCGGAGCAATCCTCCAGGCTGGTCATACCATTCATTCGGCCCATATCGCGACCTATGGTGAGCGGGCGGTCGACGTCTTCTACCTAACCCGCTCGGACGGCGGCAAGCTTACCGAGAAAGATGGCGAGGATTTGCGCAAGCGTCTCCTTGCAGCGGCCGAGGATGACGGAGATTCTGCCCGCGCGGCTTAGCCCTGCTGGGCAAGAAAGGCGCGGACCTTGGACGCGACGTCGTCCTGGCCAAGCGCGACCGCCAGGTTCGCGATCACGAAGCCGGCCTTGTCGCCGCAGTCGTGGCGCACCGCATCGGCCTTGAGCGCGTGGAAGGGCTGCGTGCCGATCAGCTTGGCCATGGCGTCGGTCAGCTGGATTTCCCCACCCGCTCCGGTCTCATGCCGGTCGAGGATCGTCATTACCTCGGGCTGGAGGATGTAGCGGCCGATCACCGATAGCCGGGAAGGTGCAACCTCCGGCTTCGGCTTCTCGATCAATCCCTTCACCTCGGTCAGGACGCCATCGCTCTTGCCCGGCGAAATGATTCCATAGCTGGCGGTCCGTTCCTGCGGCACCTCCTCGGTGCAGACGATATTCCCTCCAACTTTCTGATAGGCATCGACCATCTGCTTGAGCGCACCGGGCTGCCCGAGCATCAAATCGTCAGGCAGAAGCACGGCGAATGGCTCATCCCCGACGATGTGGCGCGCGCACCAGACCGCATGGCCAAGTCCGAGCGGAGTTTGCTGACGAACCGTGACCAGATCGCCCGGCTGGGTCCGCGCTCCATCGAGGGATCCGAGATCCTTCCCGGCCGATCGCATGACGGATTCAAGCTCGAAAGCGATGTCAAAATAATCGACCATCGCTGTCTTGCCCCTCCCCGTCACGAAGATCAGCTGCTCAATCCCCGCTTCGCGCGCCTCATCGACCGCATATTGAATGAGCGGTCGATCGACGATCGTCAGCATTTCCTTCGGAATCGCCTTGGTCGCGGGCAATAGCCGCGTGCCGAGACCGGCCACGGGGAAAACGGCCTTGCGAACAGGCCGGATCGCATTGGTAGCGGATGTCATTGCGGGGAACCGGTGTCCGTTGATGGCATGGAGGGCTCTGGCTCAGCGGGTGCCGGCGGAGCGGCTCCGCCGTCCGGCGGGGGCAGGTCGAACCGGTCCGGACGGCGCGGCTCCGAACGTTTCAGGAGCTCGTCGACCCGCGCCGGTTTAGCAATCGGGGGGAGCACGAGCAAATCGTCCGGCGAAGGCGTGTTCGCTGCCGTCTTGGGCTTGACCGGAAGCGGCTCGCCAGCCGCTGGCCTGATCTCGCCCGCTCGGCCGCACGCTGTGAGCGCAATGGTCAGCAGGAAGATGGTCGCTGCAACTCTCATTGCGCCTTCTCCCTGCCCCGCCGCGCTGAAGCGATCGCTTCGCGGACCCGCACTGGCGAGGTCCCGCCATAGGACTTGCGCGCGGCAACCGAGGACTCGACCGACAGCATTGCAAGAGCCGCGTCGCCAATCCGAGAGTCGACCGCCTGCAACTCCGCGAGGGTCAGCTCATCGAGCGCCTTGCCTTGAGCTTCGGCGACCGCCACCGCACGACCGGCGATGTGATGCGCCTCTCTAAACGGCACTTCCGCCTCGCGCACCAGCCAGTCCGCCAGATCGGTTGCGGTGGCATGCCCGGCCGCAGCCGCCGCACGCATCCGATCCGGCACGAATTCGAGGTCGGCGATCATCCCCGCCATCGCCGCGAGCGACAGCGTCAACAGGTCGTGGGCATCGAACAGCGGCGGCTTGTCGTCCTGCAGATCCTTGGCATAGGCGAGCGGCAGGCCCTTGAGCAGCACCAGCAGCGCGACAAGATCGCCGATGATCCGCGCGCTATGGCCCCGCACCAGTTCCGCCGCATCCGGGTTGCGCTTGTTCGGCATGATCGACGATCCGGTCGACCAGGCATCCGGGAGCTTGACGAAGCCGAACGGCTGCGATGCCCACAGGATGACCTCCTCCGCAAGCCGCGACAGGTGCACTGCGGTCAATGCCGCCGCATGAAGATAATCCACCGCGAAATCACGGTCCGACACGGCGTCGAGACTGTTCGCAGTCGGGCGATCGAACCCAAGCGTCCTGCTCGTCTGCTCGCGATCGAGATCGAAGCCAGTCCCCGCCAGCGCAGCCGAACCGAGTGGACACTCATTCATCCTCGCCCGCGCATCGATGAAGCGGCTGCGGTCGCGCGCCAGCATTGACTGGTAGGCCATCAGATGGTGCCCGAGCGTGACCGGCTGGCCGGATTGAAGGTGAGTGAAACCAGGCATCACGGTCGCGGCATGCTCCTCGGCCCGCGCCAGGAGTGCCTCTTCGAGCGCCCCGATCCCGGCGATTGCCTGGTCGATGCAGCCGCGCACGAACAGCTTGAAGTCCGTCGCGACTTGATCATTCCGTGAGCGCGCGGTGTGAAGACGGCCGGCTGCCGGGCCGATCAGTTCGCTCAAGCGGTGCTCGACATGCATGTGAATATCTTCGAGCGCCGGGTCTTCAGTCAGCTGCCCCGCCTCATATTCACCCGCGATCGTCTCCAGCCCGCTGTCGATCGCCTCAGCATCCTCCCGGGTCAGGATTCCCTGCGCACCCAGCATCGCGGCGTGAGCTCGCGACGCCTCAATGTCCTCGCGCCACAGCCGCTTGTCGACTCCGATCGAGGCATTTATCTCGCGCATGACTGCAGCTGGCCCGCCTTCGAAGCGGCCGCCCCACATCGCATTGGAATCCGACTTGCGACTTGCCATTCCCGTCCTTGCGATCGCGCTACTTGGCGCTTGCGATAGGCAAAAGGCCACAGACCTACAAGGCAATGACAGTGCCACCGCACCTTTGCCCGGTAAGGGGGTCGATCGAAGCCGCTCCGGGACCGCGGCCCCGGACATCCAGTTTCGCGATCCGGATGGGGAAGCGGTCACCCTCGCCGGCTTCGCAGGCAAGCCGCTGCTCCTCAACCTGTGGGCGACCTGGTGCGCACCCTGCGTCAAGGAACTGCCAACACTTGATCGACTAGCCACCGCCGATCCGTCAATGACCGTCCTGACTCTGTCTCAAGATAGTGGCGAGCAGTCGAAAGTCCGTGAGTTTCTTGAAACACGGGGCCTGGCCGCGCTTGAGGCATGGCAGGACCCCGACATGGCCATGTCCAGCGCGCTCAATGTGCAGACCCTGCCGACCACCATCCTGGTCGACGCGGGGGGCAAGGAGATCTGGCGCTATTCGGGCGACCTCGACTGGACCGGTGCCGAAGCGCGCAAACTCCTCGCCGAAGCGAAATAAGGATCAGTCGCGCAGCAGCTCGTTGATGCTGGTCTTGGACCGGGTGCGCTCGTCAACGCGCTTCACGATCACCGCGCACGCCAGCGACGGGCCACCTTTCGGATCGGGCAAGCTTCCGGGAACGACCACGGAATAGGCCGGAACCCGGCCATAAATCACCTCGCCAGTGGCACGGTCGACGACCTTGGTCGACGCGCCCAGGAACACGCCCATCGACAGCACCGCGCCCTGCTCCACCACCACGCCTTCGGCCACTTCCGATCGCGCGCCGATGAAGCAATCGTCCTCGATGATCACCGGCCCCGCCTGCAGCGGCTCGAGCACGCCGCCGATGCCGGTGCCGCCCGAGATATGGACGTTGCGGCCGATCTGCGCGCAGCTGCCGACCGTCGCCCAAGTATCGACCATCGTCCCTTCGCCGACCCAGGCGCCGATGTTGACGAAGCTCGGCATCAGCACCGCTCCCGGCGCGACATAGGCCCCGCGGCGGACGATCGCCCCGGGAACCGCGCGGAAGCCGGCCGCGGCGAAATCGGACGCGGTCCAGGCAGCGAATTTTGACGGAACCTTGTCCCACCAGTTGGCACCGCCGGGTCCGCCGGAAATCATTTCCATCGGATTGAGCCGGA
Source organism: uncultured Sphingomonas sp. (assembly GCA_965653215.1). Lineage (GTDB taxonomy): Bacteria > Pseudomonadota > Alphaproteobacteria > Sphingomonadales > Sphingomonadaceae > Sphingomicrobium. The sequence goes on from CBFGZJ010000033.1 coordinate 9,079, forward strand.
ACGACAGCAGGACCGCCTTCTTCAGCCATTGATGGACCGTCCACGCGTCGTCGACCTTCTCGGCAATCCGCGCCGTGCCGGAGTCGAGCGCCGCCAGCGCGCGGTCGACTGCGAGCCGGACCTCCCCCTTCGTATCGGGCCCGATGGAATCGCGGGCCTCCCAGGCTGATTCAATGGTCGCGGCGAGTTGCTGGTCAGTCATGCGGTGCTTCCAGAATGATGTCGTGGATGAAGGTGCCGACGTCGGCGGTGGTAAAGTCGATGACCGCGGGGGCTGCCTCGTCGGCACCCCGTTCCGAACCATTGTCGACCCACACCGTGGTCATGCCGATCGCCTTGGCCGGGGCCAGATTGCGAGCCATGTCCTCGAAGAACACCGCCTCTTTGGGATCGATGCCGTGCCGCTCGCACAGCTGTTCATACGCATGCGGGTCCGGCTTGGGCCGATGGCTGCTGTCATGGATGTCGTGAAGCCCGTCGAAATGCTGGCCGATGCCGATGCGGTCGAGCACCCGCTGCGCATAGGGCGCATTCGCGTTGGTGAACACGAACCGGCGGCCCGGCAGCGACAGCAAGCCGGATGCCAGCCGCTCGTCCGCGCTTAGGCAATCGAGCGGGATGTCGTGAACATCCTCCATGAAGTGGTACGGATCGACGTCATGCTCGGCCATCAGCCCGGCGAGAGTGGTGCCTGACGCCTGGAAATGCTGCTTCTGGACTCGCCGCGCCTCGTCCGGGCCGCAGCCGAGCAGCCGCTGAATGTAGGCGCCCATCCGCACGTCGATCAGCCCGAACAACCCGGTCGCAGCCGGGTAGAGGCAATTGTCGAGATCGAAGATCCAGTTGCGGATATGCGCGAAGCGAGGGTTCATTCACCCGCCGCCTAGCGCCCCGGCTTTAGACGGTAAAGCTTTCGCCGCAGCCGCACGCACCCTTCGCATTGGGGTTCTCGAACACGAACCCGGCGGCGAAATCATCCTCGCGCCAGTCCATGACCGATCCGATCAGGTACAGCACGGAAGCGCCGTCGACGTAGAACCGGCCGCCTGGAGTTTCGATCTTCTCGTCGAACCGGTTTTCCTCGGTGACATAATCGACCGAATAGGCCAGCCCGGAACAGCCACGGCGTGGCGTTGAGAGCTTCACTCCGATCGATCCCTCCGGAGCGCGGGCCATCAACTCCGCGATGCGGTCTTCCGCCGCAGGCGTGAGAGTGATCGCCGAAGGACGGGCGCGGGTACTAATGGTCATTTGTCCTCCTTACGCCCCTCCCCTTCAGGGGAGGGGTTGGGGTGGGGAGCCGAGACACCATCCGCCCTCGGGCCCCCCCCTCGATCCCCTCCCCTGAAAGGGAGGGGAAGATTGTCACAACATCCCCAATTCAAGCCTTGCTTCGTCGCTCATCTTGCTCGGGTCCCAGGGCGGGTCCCACACCAGCTTGACCTCGGCATCGCGAATCCCCGGAACCGACATGACCCGAAGCTCAACTTCGCCCGGCATCGATTCTGCGACCGGGCAGTGAGGGGTCGTCAGGGTCATGGTGACGACCGCATCGCCCTCATCGCTGATCGACACGTCGTAGATCAGCCCGAGTTCGTAGATATCGACCGGAATTTCCGGATCGTAGATCGTCTTCAGAACCTCGACCACCGCCGCCTGCAGGTCGCCGCCTGGGCCCGCGACATCGTCTTTCGCCGGCTGCTCGGCGAGGAGTTCGCGGATC
>CBFGZJ010000034.1:0-10645 GCA_965653215.1 uncultured Sphingomonas sp.
AGGTCGTCGACGGGATCAACCAACGTCGCGAGAATTCGCTGTATCTGTCGGGTGTTGCTCTCGCTGGATCGATCCGCGCAACGCCGGAACTTGCAGCCTTGGACGGCTGCGACGCTTTGCTCATAGTTACTCCCGCCCAGCACATGCGCGCTGTCCTGGCACAACTTCCCGACAGCGGAACGCCGCTGATCCTCTGCTCCAAGGGCATCGAGGAGAGTTCCGGCGAGCTGCTTCACACAGTCGCCAAGTCCCTCCGCCCGAAAGCCCCGGTGGCCGTTCTCTCGGGCCCGACCTTCGCGCGCGAGGTCGCGGAGGGCCTGCCGACCGCAGTCACGCTGGCGTGCGAGGATGATGCGCTTGCGATCAAGCTTCGCGACCGGCTCGCGCGGCCGGCCTTCCGGGTGTACGTCACAGATGACGTCTGCGGAGCCGAGATTGGCGGAGCGGTCAAGAATGTCCTGGCGATCGCCTGCGGTGTGGTCGAGGGGCGTGGATTGGGGCAAAATGGCCGCGCGGCCCTGATCGCCCGCGGATTCGCGGAGATGACCCGGTTCGGCCTCACCTGCGGCGCTCGGCGGGAGACACTGACGGGCTTGAGCGGTCTGGGCGACCTCGTGCTGACCTGCTCGTCGACCCAGTCGCGCAACTTCAGCCTCGGCGTCGGCATCGGGCAAGGCAAATCGCCGAAGGAGCTGCTGGCTGAGCGGCGTACGGTGGCTGAGGGGGCCTTTACCGCGCCAGTGCTGCGGAGAATCGCGGACGAGCGAGGCATCGAAATGCCGATCGTTGCCGCGGTGGCGGACCTGATCGAGGGTACCGCCACGCTGGACGTCGTTCTCGAAAAACTGTTGACCCGGCCGCCGCGAACGGAAGCGGCGTGAGCCAAGCCTCAGAAATCGATCGCGATGCCCTTTTTCTCCCAATCGCCATATCGCGTCGGATCGAGCCCATCCTGATCCTGCTGCGGTTGCTCGCTAACGGGCTCAGGCGTGGGAACGGGCGGCGACTTGGACAGGGTCGCGGGCGGATCGAGATGCTTCGGACGTTTCATCGCTGCCGATATCCGTTCGGATGAGCCGTTTGCCAAGAGTTGAAGGTTTTGCCGCCCGGCGTGCTGCTTTGGCGGTACTCGACCTTGTCCTTCGGCGCGGCACGACCGCCGACTCCGCGGAAGAGTGGCACGCCGCAAATCTGCCGGCGGCCGATGCGGCGCTGACCCGCGCTATTGTCGGCGAAGTACTGCGTCACCTCGCCGACCTCGACGCCCTGATCGACAGCGCCACCCGCAAGCCGCTCCCCGATGACTCGAAGGCGCGCATGGTGTTGCGCATCGCCCTGGCGCAACGGCTGCTGCTCGACACCCCTGCGCACGCAGTGCTCGCAACCGCCCTGCCGCTAGTGGACGGTGGTCCGCGCCGCTTGGTTCACGGCGTGCTCGGTACGCTGTTCCGCAGAGCGACGATACTGCCGGATCCGCCTCGCCTGCCCGGCCCTGTTGCTGACCGGTGGCGGTCGGCATGGGGCCGTGAAACGGTCGCGGCGGCGGAGCGCGCGTTACCCACCAAGCCCCCGCTCGACCTCAGCTTTGTCGATCAGGAAGCAGCGAATCAGTTCGTCGCCGCAACCGGTGCGCTTCCGCTTGCCAGCCGACATGCCCGCCTTGCCGGCCCCACTCGGGTGACAGAGCTGCCGGGTTTTGAGCAAGGCCGATGGTGGGTCCAGGACTTGGCTGCTACACTGCCCGCGCGGCTCATGTCTGAGCGCCCCTGCCGTGTGCTCGACCTCTGCGCTGCTCCCGGCGGCAAGACGATGCAGCTTGCGGCTGCCGGCCACCAGGTCACCGCGCTCGATCGATCAGAAAGTCGTCTTGGACGACTTCGCCAGAACCTTGACCGCACCGGACTGTCCGCCGAACTGGTCATCGCCGATGCGCTCCAGTGGAGCTCGGACCCATTCGACGCGGTGCTGCTCGATGCGCCCTGCTCAGCCACCGGCACCTTCCGGCGCCACCCTGAAATTCTGTACCGCGCGCGTCGCTCGGTCATCAGCGAGCTTGCCGCGCTCCAGACGCGGCTGATCGAGCGTGCCGGCCGGCTAGTCCGCCCGGGAGGAACCTTGGTCTACGCGGTCTGCTCGCTAGAGCCGGAGGAAGGGGAAGCAGTCATCGGCGCGTTTCTGCAGCGAGAGGCTCAGTTCCAGGTTGCTCCGCCGGAGCCGGGCGAGCTTCCCTCTGCAATCCCATTTGCCGGCCAATTTGCGCGAGTGCTTCCAGGAGCCTTGGAAGCGGAAGGTGGAGCGGACGGCTTCTTCGTCGCGCGGTTGACGCGCGCGGCTTGAAAGCGGCGCGAGACTGCCGCTAATGGCCGCATGGCCGCTCCGCTCATTTCACCTTCGATCCTGTCTGCTGATTTCGCGCGTCTGGGTGAGGAGATCCGGGCGATGGACGCGGCCGGGGCCGACTGGCTGCACATCGATGTCATGGATGGCCACTTCGTTCCCAACCTGACGATCGGACCAGCGGTGGTGAAGGCGCTTCGGCCCCACAGTGTCAAGCCATTCGACGTCCACCTGATGATCAGTCCGGTTGATCATTTCCTCGACCAGTTCGCCGAGGCAGGGGCAGACATCATCACGGTCCATCCTGAGGCTGGGCCGCACCTCCATCGAACGATCCAGCGCATCAAAGGCCTGGGCAAGAAGGCCGGCGTGTCGCTGAACCCGGCAACCCCAGCGAAAATGCTCGACTATGTTCTGGAAGAGATCGACCTTGTTCTGGTGATGAGCGTCAATCCGGGCTTTGGCGGTCAAAAGTTTATCGAATCCCAGCTGCGCAAGATCGAAGCCATCCGCGCCCGGATCGACAAGCAGGCGCTGGACGTGCGGCTCCAGGTCGATGGCGGCGTGGATTCCCAAAATGCAGAACGGGTGATCGAAGCAGGTGCCGACGTCCTCGTTGCGGGTACGGCTGCATTCCGTGGCGGCCCGGCTTCCTACGCGGACAACATCGCCACGTTGAGGGGCGCCGGTTGAGCGAGGTTGAGCACGCTGTTGTCAGGAAGCTTGCCGCCGGATCGCCGCTGAAGCGGCTGTTCGGTTCCGAGCGGCGGCCGCTGCGGCTGATTGCCGTTCCGCGTGACCATGTCATGGGCAACCGGCTGCATGGCGATTCGCTGCTGGTTGGGAAATTACTGTTCGGCAATCAATCGCTTGACCTATCGGACCTCGATTTTGAGCGGGTCGGCACGAAAGGTCCGCTCGCCGAGTATTTGCATGGGTTCAGCTGGCTGCGCGACCTTGCCGCATCCGGCTCCCGCGAGCGCGGCGCTCGTCTTGCGGAGGCGGTGGTGGGGCGTTGGCTGGTGGCCCACGGCCAGAAATCGGACGATTCCTGGCGTCCGGACCTGTGGGGTCTAAGACTGCTGTTCTGGACGGCCTACGCCCCCCTCGTGCTGTCGAGCCGTGACGCAGGGTATCGCTCGGCCGTGCTCAACACGCTCGCGCGCGGGGCGCGGCATGTCGACGCCAGCGCCGATCGCGTTGCGGCCGGGCTGCCCCGGATCACGGCTTGGGCCGGCGAGGTGTGTGCGGCGCTGTTGATCGAAGGGGGCGTTCCCCGGGTCGCCCATGCCGAGGCGGGTTTGATCCGCTCTTTGGCCGCGGCTCAGACCGATGATGGCGGGCTGCTCAGTCGCTCAACTCATGAACAGCTGCTGCTGGTTGATCGTCTGGCGTTGCTGCGGTCGGCCTATGTCGCCGCCAAGCAAACTCCGCCCGAGGCGCTCGAATCGGCTGCAGCGGCAGCCCTTGCGGCACTCCAGGGGATCATCATGGGCGACGGCTGCCTGTCGAGCTGGCATGGCAGTAATCCGGGCGACTCGGCGCGTATTGCAGCCCTGCTCGACGGCTGCGGCCTGCGTGCACGTCCGCTGCGCTCCGCTCGCGGCTGGGGTTACCAGCGCCTGTCCGCGCTCGGCACCATCGTGGTCATGGATGCCGCCCCGCCACCCAGTCTGGCGACCAACTCCTGCGCCTCTACCCTGGCGTTCGAGATGTCGGACGGCGGGCAGCGGCTGATCATCAATTGCGGCGGTCCGGGGACCGAGCCTGCGGATCTTCCAGAGCAACTTGCCCAGGCACTGCGATCAACCGCGGCCCACAGCACGCTGGCCCTGGCCGACACGAATTCAAGCGCAATCAAGGCAGACGGAACGATCGGCCGCGGGGTCGCGAACGTGCCGGTTGAGCGCTCGGAGGATAATGACTCGAGCATGGTGCAGGCACTTCACGATGGCTATGTGAAGCGCTTCGGGCTGGTTCATCAGCGGCGCCTCGTTCTCGGCAACGACGGGAAGGAGCTCCGCGGCACCGACACGCTGACTCCCAACGGCCGCAAGAAGATCGGCGAGAGCGTTCCGCTGGCGATCCGCTTCCACTTGGCACCCGGGGTCGAGGCCACCGCAACCGCCGATGGAATGGGCGCCATCTTGCGCTCGAAGGGCGCCCCGGCGTGGCATTTCCGCTGCCGCGGGGCGATGGTCGCGCTTGAAGAAAGCGTCGCTGTTGGCGGCAAGGGTGAACTTCTGGCGACCAGCCAGATCGTTCTCGTCGGCGAAATCTCCGCACTTGGCGGGTCGATCGCCTGGCAGTTGCGGCGTTCGAGCTAAACGCCCGCATCGATACAGAAGGGAATGGGAATGACCGACCAACTGCCCGTCCGGCGGGCACTGATCTCGTTGTCAGACAAGAGCGGGCTGGGGGCTCTCGCTCAGGCTCTTGCCGCGCATCAGGTGGAGATCATCTCGACCGGCGGAACCGCAGCCGCGCTTCGGGATCTTGGTGTGGCCGTTCGCGACATCTCCGACGTGACCGGCTTCCCGGAGATGATGGATGGGCGGGTTAAGACGCTTCACCCCAAAGTTCATGGCGGCCTGCTCGGAGTGCGCGACAACCCAGGTCACATCGCTGCGATGGAGCAGCATGAGATCGCTCCGATCGATTTAGTGGTCGTCAATCTTTATCCGTTCGAGGCAACCGTGGCGCGAGGTGCAGGCCGCGAGGAGGTGATTGAGAACATCGACATCGGCGGACCGTCGATGATCCGATCAGCGGCCAAGAACCATGCAAGCGTCGCAGTTGTGACTGATCCTGCAGACTATCCGGCTCTGATTGAGGAGCTTGCAGCCAATGGCGGAATGACGTCACTAGCCACCCGCAAGCGACTGGCGGCGAAGGCATTTTCGACCACGGCCGGCTATGATTCGGCGATCTCGACCTGGTTCACGCAGAGCGATCAAGGCGAGACCTTCCCAGCGATCCGCGCCACCTCGGCTCGGCTGGTGATGCCCCTTCGCTACGGCGAGAACCCGCACCAGCGCGCCGCTCTTTATACCATCCAAGGAGGATCGGAGCGCGGGATCGCCCAAGCAACCCAGGTGCAAGGCAAGGAACTCAGCTACAATAATCTCAACGACGCCAGCGCCGCGCTGGAGCTTGCCGCCGAGTTTCGCGATGGTCCACCCACGGTCGTGATCGTCAAGCATGCCAACCCATGCGGAGTAGCGAGCGCGTCCTTGCTTAGCGAAGCATGGACCGGAGCCCTACAGTGCGACAGTGTCTCCGCATTCGGGGGAATTGTTGCGGTGAATCGGCCCCTTGATGGCCCAACTGCCGAGTTGATCTGCGAGATTTTCACCGAAGTCGTGGTCGCACCCGATGCCGATGATTCCGCCAGGGCTGCGTTCGCCCGCAAGAAGAACTTGCGGCTGCTGCTGACCGGCGACCTGCCGGACCCGGACCGCAGGGGCGAAACTCAGGCTGCGATCGCCGGAGGCCTGCTGGTGCAGGACCGGGACAATGGCCGGCTCACACGCGATATGCTGAAGCTCGTCACGAAGCGAGCGCCCACGGATCGGGAGTTGGACGACTGCCTGTTCGCCTGGACCGTGGCCAAGCACGTGAAGTCGAACGCGATCGTCTACGCCCTTGACGGGATCACTGCCGGAATTGGTGCCGGGCAAATGAACCGCCGCGACAGCTCACGGATCGCAGCTGCGAAGGCACGTGAAGCCGCCGAGTCCTTCGGATGGAGTAAGCCACGCACGGTCGGGTCCTCCGTCGCGTCCGATGCCTTCTTGCCGTTCGCCGACGGGTTGCTCGCAGCGGTCGAAGCTGGAGCCACCGCGGTGATCCAGCCGGGGGGATCGATGCGCGACGAAGAGGTGATCGCTGCGGCCGACTCCGCTGGGATTGCAATGCTGTTCACTGGGATGCGGCACTTCCGCCACTGAGAGGTCAGAGTTCCTCAATCTCCGACCGGCGCATCCGGAACAGCTCGCGATCCTCTTCGCTGAACCCGCGAGTCCACAGCATCAGCCCGAACGCTGCCAGGATTGCCGGAACGCCAACGATCAACTCAGCCCATTCAGGCAGCAGAACGGCGAGTTGGCCGATGATCAAAGCCGCGCCAGCCGCCCAAAACAGTTGCCATCGCCAGCCAGACACACTCCCCCCCAGGATCGAGGCCAGCAGTCGTGATTTGGCAATGGCGGCGAACGCTAATGCGAGAAGCAGCGCCGCCGCTGGACCGACCGCCTGCCACATAACGGGCCATTCCAGCGCCCGCATGATCACAATCAGCGCAACGGCCAAAACGATTTCAAGGGCGATCATGGCCAGGCTGAGACACATATTCCGCAATCTTGCGCAATAAATCAGCGCGGCTTCGCTGACCGCAGCCATGGCCGCTACAACTTCTGCAGCGAGGAGAAAGCCCAGCGCTGCGGTTCCGGCAACGAATTCGGGACCAACCAGGCCCATCACCCCTTCGCCCGGGATCCCGAGGGCGAGTGCAACCGCCGCCTGAGCAGCGATGACCCAGAAGCCGACCTGTTTGACCTGACGCGCGACTGAACGTCGATCACCCGCCGCCAGATTGCGGGAAATCACCGGCCCGAGAATCGGATCGAAACTGCTTTTCAGCTTGGATGGCAGCGACGCTACCTGTTGCGCGATATAGTAGATGCCGACGATCGCAGGGGAGAAGAAGAGTCCGAGAACCGCGATATCCACGCGGCGTGATCCCCATTCGACGGCGTCGGCCACGGCCACCGGCAAGTTGAGCCGCGCCATTCGCCACAATCCTGCCGGGTCAGGCTTCCATCCGTATGGAACGCCATAGCTTCTCATGAATGGGATGGCCGAGGCGATCAGCGCCCCGATCATCGAAAGCACATAGGCGATGATCAGCCCGTCGCGCTGGGAGATGAACGCCCAGGCGAACGCCGCGATACTGATCGTCCAAGGCTCGACAATGGCACGCGCACGCACGGTTGCTCCCACGTCATTGCGGTAAGCGAGCGCAGCAAGCATCACGTCCGACCAGGCCAGCGCCAACACAGTGATCGGAAGCAACCATTCCAAGCCATGCCGGGCGCTGTTCGGGAACATCGCCTGTGGGAAGATCGCGAGCAGAGTCATTCCGATCGCGGAACCGATCGCAGCGACAAGCAATCCGTCCCACACGACGCAGACATGCGGCTTGTCCGTCAGTGCAAGTTGCTGCGCGAGCCCGCGTTTCAGACCCAGCGTGGCGAGTTGCGCCGCGAATTCGACGATCAGGATCGCATAGGCGAACCGCCCCAGCGCGTCGGCACCATAGATGCGGCCGGCGATGAACAGGAACGGCAGCCGAGCAAGCAAACGCAGGACAAAACCGAAGAAGTTGATCCGTCCACCGCGCGCCAGGGTTGCAAGGTCAGCCGACGGGGCGGCCGCCTTGCACTGGCCCTCAGTCAATGCGCCTCGCCCCAATGCGCGCCCCAGCCGACATCGATGCCCAAGGGCACCGACAGCTTCAGCGCCGGCTCCGCGGCCGTGGCCATCACTTCCCGAATCACCGCTGCTGCCTGCTCCTCCGTCCCGTGCGGCGCCTCGAACACCAGCTCGTCGTGGACCTGCAGCAGCATCTTCACGTCGCCGAGGCCAGCCGTCGCAAGCGCGTCGTCCATGCGCGCCATGGCCCGCTTGATCAGGTCCGCGCTTGTCCCCTGGATCGGCGCATTGATTGCCGCCCGTTCTGCTCCGGCCCGGACATGCGGCTGACTTGCACGGATATTCGGGAAATGGGTTTTCCGGCCGAACAGAGTGGTCGTAAAGCCATGTTCCCGAACGGAGGCCAACGTCTCGTCGATATAGTGGCGGATGCCTGGGAAGCGCTCGAAATAGCGGGCGATGATCGCCTGCCCTTCCTCGCGACTGACCCCGAGCCGACCAGCGAGGCCCCAAGATGAAATTCCGTAAAGAATGGCGAAGTTCACCGTCTTGGCGCGGGCGCGCGAATCGCGATCGACATGGCCGAACAGTTCCTCGGCCGTCATCGCGTGGATGTCCGCGCCGGATTCGAACGCCTGCTTGAGCTGCGGCACGTCAGCCATATGCGCTGCGATCCGAAGCTCGATCTGGCTGTAGTCGGCGCTCATGAGCACCCGCCCCGGTTCGGCGACGAATGCATCACGGATTTTACGGCCGATTTCCGTGCGAATGGGGATGTTCTGCAGATTGGGGTCGGTCGAGGACAGGCGTCCGGTCTGCGCTCCGGATAGGCTGAAGCTGGTGTGGACGCGGCCCGTTGCGGGATTGATCTGCGTCTGCAGAGCGTCTGTGTAGGTGGATTTCAGCTTGGTCAGCTGGCGCCATTCCAATACCAAGCTGGCGCATTGAACGCCCTCGCCGGCGAGGCGCTCCAGTTCGTTGACGTCGGTCGAATATTGGCCGCTCTTGCCCTTGCGTCCGCCCTGGAGGCCCAGCCGCTCATAGAGGACCTGGCCAAGCTGCTGCGGCGAGCCGATGGTGAATGGACCGCAGGCGGCTTCGTAGATCCGCTCTTCGAGGCTCGCGATCTCGGTCGAGAAATCGGATGAGAGCTGGGCGAGATAGGTGCGGTCGACCTTGATTCCGCGCTGCTCCATACGGCCAATCACGGCGACGAGCGGCCGATCCACCATTTCGTATACGCGGGTGGCCTGCTCAACGGCGAGGCGCGGCTTCAGACGCCGCCACAGCCGGAGAGTGATATCGGCGTCCTCCGCTGCATATTCGGTCGCCTTATCGAGCGGCACCCGGTCGAAGGTAATCTGCTTGAGCCCGCTTCCGCACAGGGATTTATAGCTGATGCATTCATGCCCGAAATAGGCCTTCGCCAGCTCGTCCAACCCGTGGCCGCCAAGCCCGCGTCCGGCATCCAGGTCGAAGCTCATCACCAGCGTGTCGTCGTACGGAGCAAGATCGATCCCGAGGCGCGAGAGGATGACCCAGTCGAATTTCAGATTATGTCCGACCTTGAGTACCGACGGATCTTCGAGCAGCGCCCGCAACTTCGCAAGCGCCGCCTCCATCGGCAGCTGCTTGGGGGCATCGCTCAGCAAATCTCCGCCGATGTGCGCGAGCGGGATGTAGCAGGCGCGGTTCGGCCCTGTCGCCAGGCTGATCCCGACCAGGCGGGCCACAACGCAGTCGCGGCAATCCGCCTCGGTGTCGATGGCGACGACGCCTTCCGCACGTGCCTCCGCGATCCAGCGGTCGAGGGCCTCAAGATCGGTCACAGTCTCATAGAGCGTACGGTCGAGCGTGATCGCCTGCTCCACTGGGCCATTGGGGCCGGGCGCCGCCTTGACGTCAGGTTTGAGCTTGGCACTCGCCGCTCCGCCGGTGAGCCGCGCAAGCATCGTCTTGAAGCCCTGATCCTCAAGAAACGCCTTGAGCGGCTCTGGCGGAATGCCCTTGAGCTCGAGCTGATCGAGCGGCTCCGGCAGCGGGCTGTCGCAAACCAGCCGCACGAGCTCGCGCGACAGGCGCGCGGCGTCGGCATGATCGATCAACGACTGGCGAAGTTTGGGCTTGGTGATGCTTTCCGCATTGGCAAGCACCTCTTCGAGGGTTCCGAACTGCTGGATCAACTGTGACGCGGTTTTGGGCCCAATACCCGGGACTCCCGGCACATTGTCGACGCTGTCGCCCATCAACGCCAGCACGTCGCCAACCTTTTCCGGCGGAACTCCGAATTTTTCGAGCACCGCCGGACGATCGATCCGCCGATCATTCATCGTGTCGAGCATGTCGACCCGGTCATCCTCGATCAGCTGCATCAGATCCTTGTCGGAGCTGACGATAGTGACTTTCCATCCCGCTTCCGAGGCGACCTTGCAGTAGCAGGCGATAATATCGTCAGCCTCGAGGCCATCCTCTTCGATGCACGGGATGGAGAAGGCTCGCGTGGCGTCGCGGATCAGCGGAAACTGCGGAATGAGGTCAGCCGGTGGCGGCGGACGGTTGGCCTTGTACCCGTCATAAAGCTGATTGCGGAAGGTCGACTCCGACTTGTCCAGAATGACCGCCATATGGGTCGGCCCGTCAGCCTGGTTCAGGCCTGCGGCAAGCTTCCACAGCATGGCGGTGTAGCCATAGACTGCGCCGGCCGGGATGCCGTGGCGATTGGTGAGCGGCGGCAACCGGTGATAGGCCCTAAAAATATAGCTGGAGCCATCGACGAGATAGAGGTGGGGCTGAGCCATCGCCACGCGGTTTAGCAGGGTGATGCCGGGATGCCACCCGTTGCCGCATTGGTGATTTTTGACAACTGTCAAAGCGC
>CBFGZJ010000035.1:0-10398 GCA_965653215.1 uncultured Sphingomonas sp.
CCGCGTGATGGCGGGAACACCTTGCGGTCGAGGGTGCCGATCGGCCCGGGCGGAATTTCCTTCAGGCACTGGCGAGCGATGCGCCAGGATTGGCGCACTTCCTCGACCCGGACCATGAAGCGGTCATAGCAGTCACCGTTGGTGCCCACGGGAACGTCGAACTCCATCCGGTCATAGACTTCGTAAGGCTGGGACCGGCGAATGTCCCACGGGATGCCGGAAGCGCGGATCATCGGACCCGAGAACCCCCAAGCGATTGCGTCATTCCTGCTGACAATGCCAATGTCGACGTTGCGCTGCTTGAAGATGCGATTGTCGGCGACAAGGCTGATCGCGTCCTCGAACAGCTTCAGGCGGTTGTCGAGAAAATCGCCGATGTTGGCGAGTACCGCCGGCGGGATGTCCTGATGGACTCCGCCGACGCGGAAGTAGTTCGCATGCATCCGCGCGCCGGACACCTGCTCATAGATCTGCATCAGATCTTCGCGCAGCTCGAACAGCCACAGGTTCGGGGTCATCGCCCCGACGTCCATGATGTGGCTGCCGAGGTTGAGCATATGGTTCTTGATGCGGGTCAGTTCCGCCATCAGCACCCGGATGTACTGGGCGCGGATCGGCACCTCGAGGCCCATCAGCTTCTCGGCGGCGAGCACGAAACTGTGCTCCATCGACATCGGCGAGCAATAGTCGAGCCGGTCGAAGTAAGGCAGCGCCTGAGCGTAGGTCTTGTACTCGATCAGCTTTTCGGTTCCGCGATGAAGCAGTCCAATGTGCGGATCGACCCGCTCGACGATTTCCCCGTCAAGCTCCATGATCAGCCGAAGCACGCCGTGCGCGGCGGGATGCTGCGGACCGAAGTTGATCGTGTAGTTGGAGACGCTCTCGTCGCCCGCCGTCGGCTTGTCGCCGGGCGCGCCAACCATCACTTCGACGCGCTCGGTCATGCGTCGCCATCCTGCGTCTTGCCGCCCGCGTTCTGCGCTTTTTTCGCTGCGGGCTTGCGGGCTTCCTTGTGTGCCTGAGCATCGCCAGGAGCGCCCGCGCCAGTGTCCGACGGCTTTTCCGTGACCTTGGGGGTTTCTGCCCTGGTTTCCGCATTCACCACCGGTGTGCTGGGGGGAGGAGCGGGCGTCGGAGCGCCAGGCTCCTGCCCGACCGCCTTCTCATCGCCGGGCAAGCGATACTCCGGACCGTCCCACGGCATCAGGAAATCGAAGGTCCGGAAATCCTGCGGCAAACGCACCGGGTCGTAGACCACCCGCTTCTCGGCCTCCGAATAGCGGACCTCGACATGACCGGTGAGCGGGAAATCCTTGCGCAGCGGGAAGCCCTCGAAACCATAGTCGGTGAGAATTCGCCGCAGGTCGTCATTCCCGGCGAAGATCACTCCGTACATGTCGAACACCTCGCGCTCGAGCCACCCGGCCACCGGCCATAGCGAGGTCAGCGAGGGCACCGGAGTCACCTCGTCCGTCGACACCTTCACCCGGATTCGCCGGTTCAGGGTCAGCGACAGCAGATGATAGGTGACCTCGAACCGCTCTGGCCGCTCGGGATAGTCGACACCGGCGATTTCCATCAGCTGCTGATACTCAAGTCCCGGAGTGTCCCGCAGCGATCGGCAGACCTCAACCAACCGCTCACGCGCGACCGTCAGCGTGATCTCGCCGACCGCATCGATCGACCGGATCAATGCGTCGCCGAGCGCCGCGGACGCAGCCTCGATAACCCCATCATTGGGCGCGGTCCGGGGTGCTGAAGTCGCCATTAGCGTTCGATGGAACCCTGGCGGCGGATTTTCCGCTGCAACTGCATCACGCCGTAGATCAGCGCTTCGGCGGTCGGGGGGCACCCCGGAACATAGATGTCCACCGGGACGATGCGGTCGCAGCCGCGCACAACCGAGTAGCTGTAATGGTAATAGCCGCCGCCATTGGCGCAGCTGCCCATCGAAATGACGTAGCGCGGCTCGCTCATCTGGTCGTAGACGCGGCGAAGCGCGGGAGCCATCTTGTTGCACAGCGTTCCCGCGACGATCATCACGTCCGACTGGCGCGGGCTGGCCCGGGGAGCGACGCCAAACCGCTCAAGATCATAGCGCGGCATGTTGGCGTGGATCATCTCGACCGCGCAGCAAGCCAGGCCGAAGGTCATCCACCACAGCGAGCCGGTCCGCGCCCAGTGAAACAGATCCTCCGTCGTCGTGACCAGGAACCCTTTTTCGTCGAGTTCCGCGCGCATTTCCTCGAAGCGCTTCATCTCCGGCCCGCCGGGAACGAGTCCGGCAGCGCGCGCCAGCTCCTCCTCGGTTGGGTGCGGGTTGGCGTGGGGGTCGAGCATCACTCCCATTCGAGCGCTCCCTTCTTCCACGCGTAGGCAAGGCCGAGCCCAAGCTCCGCCAGGAAGACCATCATCGCGCCCCATCCGGCCCAGCCCGTCCCGACGAGCGAAACGGCCCACGGATAGAGAAAGGCGGCTTCCAGATCGAACACGATGAACAGGATCGCGACCAGGTAGAAGCGCACGTCGAACTGAGCGCGGCTATCCTCGAACGCCGGGAAACCGCATTCGTACTCGCTGAGCTTCGCGGGGTCCGGCCGATGGGCGCCAGTAAGGCGGCTCACCAGCATCGGCGCGACGACGAACGTCGCCGACAGCAGCAGGGCCACGGCGAGAAACAGCAGGATCGGCAGATAACCGGCGGCAACGCTGGTCAAGACACACTCCCGGGGGCGGAACTGCCGCGGCTCTTAGGCCAGCGCGAAGCCCGCCGCAACCACCGGAACATGGGAAGTTTTCGCCTTTTCGCTTAGCGCAGCGCACCTGCCAGCAGCTTGTGCAGTTTGCTGTGCAGCTCGGCATTGGAAGCGAGATATTCCCGCCGCTCGAAGGAGCGGTCCTGACCGCGATAGTCGGTGATGAAGCCGCCCGCTTCCTTCACAAGCAACAGGCCGGCCGCTCCATCCCAAATGTCCAGATCGTCTTCCCAGAACCCGTCCATCCGCCCGGCGGCAACCCAGGCGAGGTCAAGCGCGGCCGACCCGAAACGGCGGATGCCGCACACCTCGGGCGCGATGGCGGAATAGATGCGGGTCCAGCGGGCGATGTCGCCGCGTCCCACATGCGGGATTCCGGTGCCGATCAGCGCCTCGTCGAGATAGCGTCGGCCCGAGACCCGCAGGCGCCGGTCGTGAAGCCATGCGCCGCGCCCTTTCTCCGCCCAAAAAGTCTCGTCGGTCAGTGGCTGATACACCAGCCCATGCGTGATCTCCGGACGGCCGCCGGCACCGCGCGGGTCCTCGACCGCGATTGCTATCGAGAAATGGGGGATGCCGTGAAGGAAATTGGTCGTGCCATCGAGCGGGTCGACGATCCAGCGAGGCTGGCCCGGTTCGCCTTCGACGATCCCACCCTCTTCGAGCACCATGCCCCAGCCGGGCCGCGCATTGCGCAACTCCTCGACAATGGACTGCTCAGCCCGCTTGTCGGCCATGGTGACAAAATCACCCGGCCCCTTCTTGGAAACCTGCAGCTGCTCAACTTCACCGAAGTCACGGCGAAGCCGCGGCGCCGCCTTGCGGGCAGCGCGGGTCATGACGGTGATCAGGCCGGAATGGGCAACCATGAGTTCAATCCAATGCCTTGTTGAATACGAGGAACGCCTCGTCCTGTTTCCACCCCGCTGCTCGGTAGAGCGCCTGCGCCGCGTGATTGTCGACCGCAGTCGAAAGCGTCAGCCGTGCCGCCCCCTCGCCGCGCGCGAACTCGACCGCAGTCTCAAGCAATCCCCTCGCGACTCCGCGGCAGCGCGCGGCAGGCGTCACGAACAGATCGTTGAGGATGTAGGCGCGACGCATGCCGACCGAGGTAAAGCTTGGATAGAGTTGAGTGAAGCCGGCCGGGGTGCCGTCCAGTTCGGCGATGAAGATCACCGATTGATCCGCCTCGATCCGTGCCCCCAGGAAGGCGCGTGCGGTCGCCGGATCGGAAACCTGCCGGTAGAAGACGCGGTAGTCGTCGAACAGCGGCGCTAACACGTCCAGATCAGCGAGCGCCGCCCGCCGCATCCGCACCGCCGGCCCCAGCATCAGTCGGCCCGCTTCACATATTCCTGGTTGTAGACATCGACCACGATGCGGGTGCCGGCGGTAATGTGCGGCGGGACCATCACGCGAACGCCGTTGTCGAGGATCGCCGGCTTGTAGCTCGAACTGGCGGTCTGGCCCTTCACGACCGCGTCGGCCTCGACGATGGTGGCTTCAATCTGGTCAGGCAACTGGACCGAGATTGGACGCTCCTCATGAAGCTCCATCACCACGTCCATTCCGTCCTGCAGGAACGCCGCGGCGTCGCCAAGCAGATCGCGCGGGAGGCTGATTTGCTCATAGCTCTCCTTGTCCATGAAGGTCAGCATGTCGCCGTCGGCAAACAGGAACTGGAAATCCTTGGTGTCGAGCCGAACCCGCTCAACCGTCTCGGCGCTGCGGAACCGGACATTGTTCTTGCGGCCGTCGATCAGGTTCTTGAGCTCAACCTGCATATAGGCGCCGCCCTTGCCAGGCTGAGTGTGCTGGATCTTGACCGCGCGCCAGATGCCGCCTTCATATTCGATGATGTTGCCGGGACGGATGTCCACGCCACTGATCTTCATATGCTTGTCCTCGAACCGTCCGGCCGGGCCTGTCTCGCGACACGCCCGCAGCATGCGGAATAGGTGGAATTGCGGGCGCTCCCTACCCGCTGCCCCGCTTTCCGGCAAGCAGCGGATAAGGATTGACCGGTGCTCCCTGCCACCAGCGATCACCAGGGCCCATGCGGTTAATCGCAAAGTGAAGATGCGGGCCGGACGGGGCGGCATTGCCCGAGGCTCCAACGAAGCCGATAACCTGGCCCCGCTCAACCCGCTGCCCCTCCGATAGGCCAGGTGCATAGCCCTTCAGATGGGCGTAGTAGTAGCTCCAGCGTCCATCGTCCGAGCGGACGTAGGCCGTGATCCCGCCGCCGCCGTCACTGAAGAACAGCCGCTCGACGGTACCCGGTGCGGCAGCGAGCACCCGCGTGCCCTCGGTGGCCATGATGTCGATCGCATCATGCACCCGCGCTCCGCCGGCGCGGGCCTGGCTGAACGTGTCCACCAGGTCGTCCCGCTTCACGCCTTCGACGGGAATGGCGAGCCCGGCAGGACCGACCACAAGCCCCTCGGCAACCTCGACGGGAGGAGCGTTGGGCATGGCAACGACCTTCGTTTGGCCAGAAGCGCTGACCTCTCCGGCCGGGCTGAGAGGCGCCTGGTAGATGTTGTAGAAAAAAATCCAGAAAGCACTGGCCAGCACCGCCGTGACGACGACGGTGCTGACGATGGTCGCTTTCCGGCCCATCTGCGTTACGCCCGGAAAACCGCAGCAAAGCCGGGCTTGAGGATGCGGGTCAGCCGAAGCACATCCCAATTGGTCATGCGGATGCAGCCATGGCTTTCGGCACGGCCAATGGTGTTGGGCTCGCTGGTGCCGTGAATGCCGTAATTCTCCTTGGTGAGATCGAGCCAGGCTACGCCCACCGGCCCGTTCGGCCCCGGCGGAAGCCGCTGCTCTTCCTTGCTGTCGGCGACGTCCCAGAACAGGTCCGGTTGATAGTGAAACGGCGGCAGAAAGGCGTAGGTCGTCACCTTCCACTTGCCGATCGGCAGGGGATCATGCTCGGAACCCATCGTCACCGGAAATTGAGCCACCAGCCGGTCCTGCGCGTCAATGACCTTCAGCACGCCTTCGCTTTTATCGACGATGATGGAATCGCCCTCAGGCTGATTGCCGTCGACATTGAGTACGCTGAACCAGCCGGCATGCTGCGGCTTCACCCCCTGATAGTCGCGCGAAGAGGGTAGAACATTGGGCAACCGAAGCTGCTGTCCAGGACCGATCAGCTTCTTCGGGCCATTCAGCGCGACGATCGTATCAGGCGTTGTGTGATAGCGTTCAGCCAGCTTTTCGAGCATGTTGCGGTAGCCGAGGAACTTCAGCTTGGCCTGCTGCTCCGGCTTTTTCGGCATCGGGTAGACGAAGGGTCCACCGACGTCCGCTGCGGACAGGCGAATGATGCGGGTCGACGGGCGGCTGTCGAGCAGCAATTGCTTGCGCGTCTCCGGGTCCAGATTGCCGGTCGTGGTCAGGCCGCGCGACTCCTGAAAGCCCTCGATCGCCTTGGTCATCGACTGCCCTGACCGACCGTCGATGACACCCGGCGAGAAGCCGGCGGCGTCGAGCAGGACCTGGGCATGGAAAATCTCGCCGATAATTGGAGAGCCTGGAGTTCCAGGAGCAGCCCACGTCTTCGCAGTCTCCGGCTTCGACGGCTGCTGTGCGGTTTGAGCCGACGCCATCGTTGCTGCAGCCAAACTCAGGCCGACGAACACGCCGCTGAACGGTTTGATACGCAACCTCCATCTCCTTCGCAGTGTTCAGGTTGATGGGTTGAACGACAGAGCCGAGGCTTCTTTCCATGTCCGCGTCCATTCGCGTCGGTTGCTCGGGCTGGGTGTATCGCCATTGGCGCGGGATTTTCTATCCACACGAACTGACTCAATCGCGCTGGTTTGAGCACTACGCAGCCGACTTCGCGACCGTCGAAATCAACAACAGTTTTTATCGGCTTCCGTCCGAGGCCGCGTTCGACAAATGGCGCGAGCAGGCGCCGCCCGGCTTCCGCTACGCGGTCAAGGTCAACCGCTTCATCACGCACATGAAAAAGCTGCGCGACTGCGCCGAACCGCTGGGCCGCTTCATCACTCTTGCCCGGCGGCTGGGCGGCACCCTAGGACCCCTGCTCTACCAGCTGCCGCCACAAATGCGCCGCGACGACGACCGGCTTGCCAGCTTCCTCGCTCTGCTGCCCACCGACCTTGAGCATGTGTTCGAGTTCCGGTCGAGCGACTGGTATGCCGAGGAGGTGCTGGACCTGCTGGACCGCCACGGCGTTGGCTTCGTTGTCCACGATATGGCCGGGAGCGCGACCCCGATGTGGGCGAGCGGGCGCACCGCATATGTCCGCTTTCACGGGACGAGCGGGAAATACCGTGGGCGCTACTCGGATGCGCAGCTGGAGGAATGGGCGCACTGGCTAGGCGAGCAGCAGCGCGCCGGACGATGCGCCTGGGCCTATTTCAACAATGACATCGGCGGTGATGCGCTTGAGGATGCACAAGCACTCAAGCACCTGGTGGCCAAGCTTACTCCGGGGTAGCCAGCTTCATCAGCACCAGGCCTCCGACGATCAGCAGCGCCGCCGCGATCCGAACTGCTCCCAGACTTTCGCCGAGCACCGCCACGCCCAGCAGGAATGCTCCGACCGCGCCGATCCCGGTCCAAACCGTGTAGGCCGTTCCCAGCGGCAGCGAACGCATGGCCCATGCCAGCAGGCCGAAGCTTAAGAGCATCGCGACGATCGTCACCACGCTAGGCCAGAGGCGCGTGAAGCCGTCGGACTGCTTCATCGCGAACGCCCACACCACTTCGAGCAGTCCGGCGAGGATAAGAATCAGCCAGGCCAAGCCAGCACCTGATCGAACGCGGCGACTGACGCTGCCGGGTCATCGGCGCTCCACACGGACCCACAGACCGCAATGAAATCGGCTCCTGCCTCGATCAGCGGGCGCGCATTGTCCGGAGTGATCCCTCCGATTGCGACAGATGGCACTTCGAACAGCGACGACCACCAGGTGAGGATTTCCGGCTGCGGCCGATGCTTGGTCTCCTTGGTGCTCGTCGGGTAGAATGCACCGAAGGCGACGTAATCGGCACCCGCCTCCCCTGCCTCCATCGCCAGGTGACGGCTGTCGTGACAGGTGACACCGATCTGGGCCGACGGACCAAGCAGCCGGCGCGCATCGCGGACGTCCCCATCATCCTGGCCAAGATGCACCCCATCCGCGCCGATGCGCTTCGCCAGAGAGGCGCTGTCGTTGACGATGAACGCGACCTCCCGCTCGGCGCAGATTGCCTGAAGCGGTTCGGCGAGCCGCGCCGCCTCATGCTGGTCAATTCCCTTCACCCGGAACTGGAACGCCGCGACCGGCCCCCCGTCGAGTGCTGATTTCAGGCGATCTGGAAATCCACCGGCAACGTCCAACGGACTGATCAAATAGAGCTTCGCCCGCTCGGTCCGCCGCGGTCGAGGCAAGCCGACCGTGCCGACCGGGTCTTCATCCATTGGTGACCTTCATCACGGACGCCTGGTAGATCTGGTCAATCGCTGCTCCCAATGCGCGATCGAACTCCTGATCGCTCATCTGATGCCGCAGGTCTTCGAGCAAGGCGCGCGAGAAACTGGCGATGATCCCCGTGTTCCGCGCAAGTTCGTCGCAGGCCTCTGGCCGGGCGAAACCCCCCGACAGCGCAACGACGCGAGCGACCGCAGGATGGGCGACGAGCGGCGCGAACAGGTTGGCTTTAGCGGGAAGCGACAGCTTGAGCATCACGCGCTTGCGGTCCGGCAGCGCATCCAGGGCCTTGATCAGCTCCTCCATCAGGATCTGATCGGCTTCCGCCCGCTCGGGGCTTTTAATCGAGACTTCCGGTTCCACGATCGGCATCAGCCCGTGGAACAGGATCCGCTCGGCAACTTCGAACTGCTGGCGGACAACGGCGGCGATGCCCTGCCGGGACGCGAGGTTCACGACCGAGCGCATCTTGGTGCCGAACACGCCGAGCTTTGCGGCGCGGGCAAGCAGCTCGTCCAGACCCGGATTGGGCTTCATCAACTGAACGCCGTCCGACTCGTCCTCCAGTCCCTTGTCGATCTTCAGGAATGGAACGACGCCCCGCTTCCACAGGGCCGTGGGGACCGGGTCTCCATTCGCCTGCCCGTCCATCGTCTTCTCGAAGAGGATCGCGCCGAGCACCTTCTGCCCGTTGAACACCGGCGAGGTGATGATCCGGACCCGCATCTGATGGATCAGCTCGAACATCTCAGCTTCGCCCGAGTAGGCACTTTCCTCGATGCCATAGCCCTTGAGCGCCTTGGGAGTTGAGCCGCCGCTCTGGTCCAGCGCGGCGATAAAGCCCGCGCCGCCAACCATTTGCGCCATCATCCTCGGATCATTCATCGCCAATTCCTTCGTTCAGATTAGCACTGGAGCGCGGCAACACCCGGAAGTGTTCGTCCTTCCATCCACTCAAGAAAGGCACCGCCGGCGGTCGATACAAATCTGAAGTCGCCGGTCACGCCCGCCTGGTTCAGCGCAGCAACCGTGTCACCGCCACCAGCAACCGATACGAGCGATCCTTCCTGAGTCAGAGCGGCTGCGGTTTTCGCCAACGCCACGGTAGCGGCGTCGAAAGGCGGGGTCTCGAACGCTCCGAGCGGGCCGTTCCAGACAAGCGTGCGGCAGGTCTTGAGCGCATCGGCAAGCGCTTCAACCGCTGCAGGTCCGACATCGAGGATCATCTCGTCGGCGCCAACCTCATGGACGTTGCAGGTCCGCAGGCTTGGCGGGTGGGCGGCGAATTCCTTCGCGACGACGACATCATAGGGCAAGTGAACGGTGCAGCCCGCCCGCTCTGCTTCCTCGAGAATCTCGGCGGCCTTCGCAGTCAGCTCATGCTCGCACAGCGACTTGCCGACCTTGACCCCGCGCGATGCGAGAAAGGTGTTGGCCATCCCGCCGCCAATGATGAGGTGATCGACCTTGTGGACGAGATGCTCGAGCACGGCGAGCTTGGTCGACACCTTGGCCCCGCCGACAACCGCCATGACCGGACGCTCCGGGTTGCCCAAGGCTTTCTCCAGCGCTTCGAGTTCAGCTTCCATTGCGCGGCCAGCAAAGGCGGGAATCAAGCGCGCCACCCCTTCGGTCGAAGCATGGGCGCGGTGCGCGGCGGAAAAGGCGTCATTTACATAATAGTCGCCGAGCTCCGCCATTCCCCTGGCGAGGTCCGGATCATTCTTTTCTTCGCCTGCATGGAAACGGGTATTCTCGAGAATCCCGATGGATCCCGGAGTCATGGTGGCAATCGCACGCTGAGCCTCCGGCCCGCAGCAATCTTCCACGAAGCGGACCGGGCGCCCGGTCAGTTCCGCAAGCGGGCGCACCAGCAGGGCCGTCGACATGTCCGGCCGCTTCTGCCCCTTGGGACGGCCGAAGTGCGACAGCAGCAGGACCAGGGCACCGCGGTCAGCAAGCTCGGCGATCGTTGGGACCGCGGCACGCAGCCGCGTATCGTCGCTGACCGAACCATCCTGCATCGGCACGTTGAGATCGACGCGGACAAGCACACGCTTGCCGTCCAGGTCGGATGGCAGGTCGTCGAGTGTGCGAAATCTACTCACTGCCAACCTTTCCGTTCGTCCCGAGCGAAGTCGAGGGACGCAGGTCGATGGTCTCACGAACGCCCCTCGACTCCGCTC